>JBJKSS010000393.1:0-7580 GCA_046703745.1 Spirochaetota bacterium | reverse complement strand
CTTTTCAACAGGATGAAAATAAGCCAGAAGCTGGTATTCAGCTTCATCATTATCATCATAACCTTTATTATAATCTTCGGCATAGCGCTTTTCGGTTTTATAAAACAGAAAATTGTCGTAAATAACATGCTCAACAATGCATTCACCTCATACAAGCAGGAGACAGGGCTGAAGGACAGGATACAGGAGGATCACATCCTGGTGTATCATACGATGAACTGTATTTCAACCGGTCAGGACAAAAACGTAATTAATTCAAACATCAAGAAACAGGCCGGGAATATTGACGAGCTGATAGCCGATGTCGGAAAAATGGCGAATTCAAACAAGAACAACAACAGGACCAAATATTTAAACAATCTTCTCGGTTTGATGAAGGAGTATAAGGAATGGACGAAAAACATTTTTGACATGGCCGATATAGAGGGCAACGATCTTTCGATGAGTTATGTGTTTCTTGACAATGCAAACAACAGGATGATATCGATAGAGGACAACCTTGTCAAGCTCCAGAATATAGAGTCGCAGTTGATGAAAAAAAATTACGATTCTTCGAGGCAAAATTTTAAATATGTATTGAAAATTTTCATTTCTGTTTCATTGATTTGTCTTGGCATCATAATGTTGATTTTATTTTTGATCAGCAGAAGCATCATCAAGCCGTTCAGGAATTTTGTCGACCTGTTTCATTCCTTTGCAAGGGGGGATCTCACAAAAAAGCTTGTTAACAACAGGCATGATGAAATAGGAATCATGTCGGATGTCATCAATACATTTGCCGACACGCTCAGCGGCAATATGCACACGATCAGGGACTCGGCAAAAAAAATCAGCGACAATTCATTCAACCTCTTGTCTTCATCAAACCAGCTCACTTCATCAAGCGACGAGCAGTCGAGATGCAGCGAAAATGTATTTTCGACCATGGAGGAATTCACAAAAACCTGCGAGTCAATCGAATGCAATATCAACAGGCAGAATGAAAGCATCAATAATATAAACCGGCACATAGAAAATTTATCCAACCAGATCATGCAGATAGTAAAAAATTCCGGAAACATAATGGAAAAAACCAACAGCAGTGTAAAACAGGCCGAAAAGGGATTGGTAAGCGTAAAAGAGTCGGTAAGCGAGACCCTGAAGACAAGTGAAAACATCAAGAATATAGCAGGTAAAATAAAGGAAGTTGAGCAGGCGACGGAAAACATCGACAGCGTGCTTAAAATTATCTCCAATCTTGCGAACCAGACAAACCTGCTTGCGATGAATGCTTCAATTGAGGCTGCTCATGCTGGCGAGGCCGGCAAGGGTTTTGCGGTAGTTGCCGAAGAGGTCAGAAAGCTTGCGAATAATTCCAAAAGCGCCATTGACGATATTTCAAAGCTTATAAAAAACATAAAGGAAAGCGTTGACGCAGCGGTCATGATATCCGTCTCCAGTGAAAAGGAAACAATAAACACCGAGAAATTTATAAAGGAAAGCGAGAAAACTTTCAACGATATAATGAATGAAATCAATGACATCAACCTGATGATAACGGAAATTTCAAAAATGGCATCGGAGCAGGAAAATTCCGTCAATGACCTGGTCAGGAGTTTCAACGAGCTTTCCTTGTTTTCAAACGAAATTAATGCCTCTTCCAGGGAGCAGACGATCGGGGCAAATGAAATTCATAATTCCATGCAGATCGTTTACAGGTCGGCCATGGAAAATTCGAAGTCTGCCGGCCTCCTTTTGACCTTCGCCAAAGAGCTTGAGAATTCAAACGCCCAGCTCAATCAAATCGTCGGCCAGTTCAAGTTGAAATAATTGACGCATGGCGCCTGTTTATACATTGATCTCTTCTGCATTCTTAAGCGCGGCGAACCATGTTCCGATAATTTTGTTGTGATGCTCGATGATTTTCGGCGCCTCAATCACGGCGGAATTAAAAGTGCTGTGCGAATCACTCACAAGCGTTGTTTTGAATCCCAGGCTGAATGCCCTCCTGCATGTGGTGTCAACGCAGTATTCCGTCTGGATGCCTGTGATGAAGAGTTCATCAACATTCCTGTCTTTCAATAGTTCAAGAAGATTCGTGTTATGGAATGAATCAGGCGTTTTTTTGAATACAGCAGGATCGTTTTCGTCGTAGTCAAGGCTGTCATGAATTTTCCAGCCGTCGGCTCCCCTTTTTAAAAACGGCACGTTTGGATTCTCATGCTGAATGAAAATAACGGGCAGACCAGCGGCCCTGAATTTTGATATCAGCAGGTTGACTTTTTCAATCAACGCCTCATGATTAAAAACCGGATAATCGGGAATTGTAAATAGCCCTTTTTGAATGTCTATCACAAGCAATGTTTTCATAAATTTTACTCCGTTTAAATTATTTCAAAGATGTTTCACAAGTAAAACGCTGTCCAGCCATCTTCCGAACTTGAAGCCGACTTTGGGCAATGTCCCGCACCGAATGAATCCGAGCGACTCATGCAACCGTATGGAAGCAGTGTTTTCAGTATCGCCAATCACGGCGATTATGTTTTTTATTTCTGTTTTTTCAAGCCTCGTGATTAATTCTTTCAGAAGGAGCCTGCCTATGCCCTGCCTTATAAAATCAGGATGGATATAAATCGTGTCTTCAACTGTGAACCTGTAACCTTCCCTCGGCCTGTAGTGATTTGCATAAGAATAACCGGCGACGGTTCCGTTTTTTAAGGCAACCAGATAAGGTAATCCTTTTCCCTTTATCGAATCAAACCTCCTTCTGATTTCGTCCAGATCGGGCGGATCGTATTCCCATGAAGCGGTGCCGTTGGTCACATGACAGGCATAAATTTTTTGAATATCATCCAGGTGTTTTTCGTCGGCATCTGTAATTATTATATCATCGTGTTCTTGCATAGAACATTATATAGCAAATTTGTTCCTGAAAGTAAAACGAAGATATTGAGAAAAATTAACATAAATTTTATCGATGTTGAATTTTAATATGATTTCTGATATTTTTAATTATATATGGATGACAGGTCTTATTCAACCTCTTTATACAGGGAAAGGATCAACAGGGCGCTGGATTATATCAATAACCGCCTTGACGGAAAAATACTTCTTGAAGATGTCGCAAGAGCGGCTTTTTTTTCTCCTTATCATTTTCACAGGATTTTTACCGGTTTAATCGGCGAGACTCCCGACGATTATATAAGGCGGTTGAGGCTCGAAAGGTCTGCGAGACTGCTGCATTCTGTGAAGGAGTTGAGTGTTACAGACATTGCATTGTCATGCGGCTTTTCTACGCCCGCCCTGTTTTCAAGAAATTTCAAAAAGCATTTCGGTATTTCTCCCCTTGAATGGAAAAAAAGCAAGAATAGACAAATTAAAAGCAAGAATAGGAATGCAAAAATCGGGACAAGCAATTATAATTCAAACAGAATCTACAAAGGAAAACCGGAAGTGGAAGTCTTGAAGATGGAGGCTTTTAAAATCGCCTATATAAGGCATTTAAAGGGCTACAACAGACAGATCATTGAAGCGTATAACAAACTGTTTGCCTGGGCGGTTCCGAGAGGATTGGTAAATGAGGATACCAGATTGATCAGCATCCTGCTTGACAATCCTGAAATAACCCCCGGGAACAAATGCAGATATTATGCCGGCATTCAGGTTGAAAGTGATGTCGGGACATCGAAAGAAGTCAGCATCATGGAAATTCCGGCCGGCATTTATGCAGTGTCGAAATTTTCGGGGGATGAAAAAACCATTGATGATTTTTTCAACAAATTCTATCATGAATGGCTGATAAACAGCGGTTATACTGCGGATGATTTCCCGATATATATCGTCATGCCGCTGGGTAAAAAATATTCCGGAACTTCCTTTAAATTTGATTCGTATATCAAGATCAGGCCATTATGATTTTCATTAAGGAGGAATTGGAATGGTTAATAGATTATTTATTTTTATTTTGTTCGGGATAATTGTATTATTGCCCCAGAATGCATTGGCTGAATCAAAAGTTATCCCGGTAAGGGATCAGGGATTTGCTGCGGATTTAATCATTCCAGATGGTGCAGATGTAAAAAAATGCATTCTTGTACTTGGAGGTTCAAAGGGCGGAATCCCGGATTATCTGGCAAAGGTATTCACCGGTATCGGATATCCGGTGCTCTCTCTTGCATATTTCAAGACGGAAAATACTCCGCAGACTCTGGAAGAAATACCGCTTGAGTATTTTTACAAGGCAATCAAATGGATGCAGGACAACAATAAGCAGGATCGTGTCATTGTAGCAGGTATTTCTAAAGGAGCCGAGGTTGCCCTGCTTCTTGCCAGCACCTGCTCAGAAATAAAGGGGGTCATCGCCATTACCCCAAGTTCTGTTGTTTGGCAGGGGATACCAAAATCCTTCTGGCCCTTACCCGATCCACGATCAAGCTGGACATTAAACGGCAAAAGCCTGCCTTTCGTTCCTTATGATTTTAACAACTGGATGCCTTCGTCAAGGCTTGTATTGATGTACAGGCAGTCACTCAATAATAAGCAGGCAGTCAAAAATGCGGTCATCCATGTTGAAAATATTAAGGGGCCGGTTATTCTTTTTACCGGCGGGACGGATGATTACTGGCCCTCGCCTGAAATGGGCAGGGATATCATAAAACGCCTTAAGGACAATGGATTCAAGTATAAATATGAATTTAACATTTACAAGGGGGCCGGCCACACTTTTTTAAATGAAGAAAACTCCATGGGAGGGACAGCTGAGGGAAACCGAAAGGCCAGGCTTGACATGTATGAAAAAGCCAAGGCCTTTTTGAAGGAGTTCGATTAATTTTAACAAACAAAAGTATCCCGGTTCTCCGCATGGGCACTTAATCCGGCATGTATGGCAAATCAGAAAGTTAAATTATTTCGAATAGGTGCTCATGTAGAAGGGGGATTTGAGGGGAAAAATTAAAACCCTCAAATTAACAATGCTTGGCATGTTTTTAACCCCATAAAGGCAAAAGCAGAAAAAACAATCTGTAAAATTCGTTAATTACTTATTTTTTCCCAGATAAGATGATAATGATAATCTTTATCCCTGATTTTAACAGGCCTGGTAGTCAAAACCAGTGTGTTGCCTGCAAATTGGAAAAATCTTTCTTCTACAGTCCCGTTCTGGTTTGGAATTATGCTGATATCTATCTTATGAAGTATCCTGTCCTCAAGTAGCTCATATCGCCCGGAATATGCATTGAATCCGTCAGACAAAGATTTCCGGTCATCTTCCGTCATGTTTCTGAAATCCGCTGTTGAAAGCAGTTTCCTGTCTGTTCTTGACATCATGCCCGACACGAATCCCGACTTTTCATAAATCAAACGTCCAAGCGGATTATTGCCATAGGGGAAAAAACAATCCCCGGAACCGGAAGCGAATTTGAATTCTTTTAATTCCCAAACTCCGATCAATTTTTCAACAAGCATGATTTTTCCCCCCTATTTTTTCATTTCAAGCCCGTCTGACCAGGCTTTGCCGATGCATTGTCCCAATTCCCGGTAAAAGTTATCCGGCATTGTCAGGATGAATGATCCGCCTTTCTGATAATCAGGCAAATTATCCGCGATGTATTCTTCATTGCACCAGGCTCCTGACAATTGTCCTATGAAAAGCGTATTCATCGGAAGTTTGACGGATTCTACGAGCTTTAATTCCATTGAAACAATCGAATCCTTAATTAGCGGAGCAAATTGATTTTCCCTATAGAAAACTTTAAATAAATTTGATTTGTCGGCTTTTGTGCCCGATACCAGTCCTGCATAATCGGTTTTCACAAGAAGCTCCCTGCCCGGGATGCAGAGGCTGAATGCATTGTTTTTCAAAATCAGGTCATGAGTTGCATGGGACCTGCCTATTGCTGCACCAAACATGGCAGGGGCCGTGTTTACCCTTGAAACCCAGGCCGCTGCCATGAAATTCGGGCTGCCGTTATCGACACTGCCTATGAGTGCCATAGTCTGTGGAATAAATACATTGTTTGCGATTTTAATCATCTTACATCTCCGTTGTTTTAGAATGATGTCAGGGTTTCCATATAACAAATTGCCCATGAAAAGTATATAATTTTTGTCAGGATATTTTTACTGCATCGATAAATACGAGCCTTTTTTTCATCTCCCGTTCATTTTCAATGATTGATTCCCCGGTCTCGGGTTCGTGTTTATGTGGCGCCAGTTGTTTGGCATTTCTGTATAAAACAGGCGCTTAAGCGCTGTCCCCGTTTTTTTCTGATACAAAACTCATATTATTTTTTAAGGAAGATCATTTTGAATTCAAAAAGCAAGGCGAGGATTCCCAGGCAGGACAGGGGAATAAAGATGAAAAAACGCATACTTGACGATCAGGAAAAAAAGATGCTTAAGTCCACGGCGGATTCCCTTGCGGCCTGGAAAGATAAAATAAGGGTTCAATCTTGAAGCTGCGGTGTTTTTGATATTCGGCCTTGTGGAAATAACCGTGCACGGGATAGTATTCTCCGAAACAGACATCAAAGAGGACTACCTGAAAAAAGAGCTGGTAAAAATGCTGATGAAGTATCTTTTTTAAAAAAAGCTCACATTATTCAAAAGCATATAGGCAAAAACGCCGCCCAGATAACCGATTAATGCAAGAAGGCTGATCCTTTTAAGGTACCAGAAAAAGCTTATTTTCTCCAGCCCCATGACCACAATGCCGGCAGCGGACCCGATTATGAGAAGGCTTCCGCCGGTTCCTGCACAATATGCGATTAATTCCCAGAACCCATGATCCATGGGGAACTGTTGAAGCGTGTACATTCCCATTGATGCGGCAACAAGCGGGACGTTGTCGATGATCGATGATATGAAACCTATCAGTACGGCAATTATATTCGTATTGCTGATCTTTTGGCCGATCTGCCTGGAAATATTTGGCAGTATCTGTGTTGACTCCAGGGCGGCAACACAGATCAAAATACCGAGAAAAAACAGAATGCTTAACACATCTATATTTTTCAGAATATTGACGATCGATACCCTGCTCTCATGAAGATTCTTTTTGCGCCTGTGAATAATTTCCGTTGCTATTCCCAGGATGCCGAGTCCGAACAGTATGCCCATGTAAGGCGGCAGATGGGTTATACCCTTAAAAATCGGCACAAATACCAATGCCCCGATGCCCAGGAAAAACACTATATATCTTTCCAGAGGAGTCGTATTGAACTGCTGCTCTTTCAGATTTTCAGTTTCCCTTTCAGTCTTGCCTTTCACCATAAAAAAAAGAACGGCTAACGGCAAGAGCATGCTTACGATGCCCGGAATGAATAATGCGTGCATAATGTTGAATGATGAAATCCTGCCGCCTATCCAGAGCATTGTTGTTGTAACGTCACCGATCGGTGTCCATGCGCCGCCTGCATTCGCTGCAATTACGATCAGTCCTGCATACCAGAGCCTGTCTTTTTTATCCGGGATTATTTTCCTTATCAGAGTAATCATGACAATGCTGGTGGTAAGGTTGTCGAGTACGGCAGACATGAAAAAGCTTATGAATCCGATCACAAACAACAGGGCCCTTTTGCTTTTTGTCGTTATCAGTTTCGTTA
>JBJKSS010000392.1:0-5100 GCA_046703745.1 Spirochaetota bacterium | reverse complement strand
ATCCTGATGTCGGCCTCAATTATTATAACACAGTATGACGTTGGAAAAGGGTTTTTCAGTTTTTTCAAGGCCTTTATATGGGGGGTATCAAATTTTTATCCCGATGCCGAATCCTTGAAAAAACTCTCGGACATACTCATCAAATTATGGGAAACAATATTAATGTCGATCGCTGCAACATGCGTTGCTGCGGTTTTTGCAATGATTCTTGCAATAATGGGATCGCGCACCACCAGGGTGCATGCATTTTTCACAGGTTTAGCCAGGGGCATAGGTTCATTCTTCAGGAATGTGCCGATAGTGGCATGGGCGATGGTTTTGATGCTGGCTTTCAGCCAGAGCTCTTTGACAGGGTTCCTCGCATTGTTTTTCGGTTCCCTCGGCTTCCTTACCCGTGCATTCATGGAAACACTCGATGAAGTCGAAGAAAACACGGTTGAAGGGTTGAAAGCAGCCGGCGCAGCATATCATCATATCATTTTCCAGGCAATCGTTCCCTCGAGCCTGCCCCAGATCGTAAGCTGGCTCCTGGTCATGATTGAAACGAATATCCGTGATGCAACCCTTGTCGGATTCCTCACGGGCACGGGAATCGGGTTTCTCTTTGACGTTTACTATAAATCTTTCCATTATCACAATGCGAGCCTCGTTGTCCTGGTAACGGTAATAGCGGTAATTGTAATGGAATCTGTATCCAACAGGATCCGGAGGGTAATTTTATGATAAAAATGGAATCTTTAAAATCCGGATATGCAGACACCAAATCAAACAGGAAAATTGATGCTATAAAAACTGCAACCCGGGCTAAAATTGTTGTCCGCATTACGCTGGCCGTACTTGCGATGATTACGCTCTATGCCATACTGACAATGGATTACGGAAAGGTCAACATTGCAAGGGCCGTACTGGAAACCCTGAACAACTTCAGGACGATATTTATCAATCCCTATTCTCATCGTCTTTCAATACCGGATATATTGGCAGAATTGGTCATTACTGTAGGGCTTTCGGTTCTCATTACATTATTCAGTGGAATGATTTCCATATTTTTCGGGCTTCTCGGCGCCCAGAATCTTGCACCGAAAAGCGTGACAAATGTAATAAAAGGCATCGTGGCATTCATCCGTGCGGTGCCGTCGATTCTGTGGGTTCTGATTTTCGCAGTGGCAGCAGGACTTGGCAGTACGGCAGCCGTGATCGGCCTCTCGTTTCATTCAATTGGTTATCTTACAAAGGCATACTCCGAGTCATTCGAAGATATCGACCGCGGGGTTATCGACGCACTTAAGGCAACGGGCGCCAATTGGTGGCAGATCGTTTTCCAGGCCGTGCTGCCTTCAACTTCCACTTACCTGTTGTCATGGACATTCCTTCGTTTCGAGATCAATTTTGCGAATGTCGTTGCAATGGGAGCAGCGGCTGGTGCGGCAGGCATAGGATTCGATCTTTTCATGTCCAGCACGATGTACTTCGACTTACGGGAAGTCGGGCTGTTTACCTATTTCATACTGGGATTCGCAGTAATGCTCGAAGTGATCGCCACGAGGATGAAATCAAAACTTAAGGAAAAATAAAACATTAAGACGGTTAATCATGAGGCTTGAAAATCCTGCTTTCAACTATGACAGGGAAGAGCACAAATATTCGACAAGGAGGCAGACTGACCCGAGGATAGCGCAGTATATTTATTCTGCACTGGGGAATGCCAAAACCGTATTGAACGTCGGGGCCGGGGCGGGATCGTATGAGCCGGATGACAGGTATGTTGCTGCCGTGGAGCCGTCCAGAGTCATGAGGACACAAAGGCTCTTAAAGGGAATTGCCCCGGCAATTACAGGAACCGCTGATGCGCTCCCTTTCGATGAGAATTCATTCGATGCCGTCATGGCCCTCGTTACCGTGCATCACTGGCCCGACATGAAGAAGGGGCTTGAGGAATTAAAACGCGTTGCGCGAGGCAAAGTGATTATCATGACATTCGATCCTGACAGCCTTGATAAATTCTGGAACGCAAATTATTTCCCCGAGGTTATCGAGATCGAAAGATCACGCTACCCGAAGATCGATTTTATTACGGAATGCCTCGGCGGGAAAACCGAAGTCATAAAAATACCCATCCCGTTCGACTGTGTTGACGGGTTCCAGGAAGCTTTTTACGGCAGGCCTGAAGCCTTTCTCGATGAAGAGGTGAGGCGCTCCCAGTCCGCATGGGGATTCATCGACAGGGAGACAGAGAAAAAAATTGTAGAGAGTCTCAAAAATGACCTTGAATCCGGCAGGTGGGATGAACTCTACGGCGGGCACAGGAAAATGGAATTCTTTACCTGTGCATTAAGACTGATAGTTGCGCACAAGGAATAACAGGATCAATCTGGCTGGCTGCTTCCGTTCAAACTCTGTCCCTTTATTCATTCAACAATTTATTTCTTTCATGATTAATTCCACAGCCGCTTCATATTTTTCCTTTACCAAATTTACAGCTTCGGGTATGAGCAATTTATAAGTCTTCCTGATCAATTCTTCGTACCATTTGACCGCTTCCTTGTATTTGCTGAATCTTCTTTTATATGCATAGGATATCCAGTAGACAGGATAGTCCAATTTTGACATAGCATCGGCATTTGAGAGTATCATGCTTTCAGCAGAGCCGTCGTTATACGGCATGTTATGGTTTGTTATTGCATCTTCCAGAAGAATTAATCCGGCGTCATCAAGTTTTCCGTCAAGCAACTCACCTGCAATTTTTGCGCTTTCAACGTTATGCGCCGCAAGTTTGCCGTAATCCCTGATGACAGAAAGATCATGGAGCCAGGAAGCAAGGCCCAGCACAAGCTTATTCGCCTCCGGGAAAAATTCGCAAAGCTCCATCGAATATTTTTCCACAACAGCGAGGTGAAGATCAAAAAAACTTTCATCAAGCAGGTTGCTGCCGGAACAGCAGTCGTTTTTTACCAAACGCTTTATTGATTCGACAAGATTGGACATTTCGATTTTCCTTATGTGATTAAGGATAAACCCCAAATTATTCTAACAGGATCAAGATCAGTATAATATGATTTCGAATTTAAATGAATGGTTGAAAATCAGTAAAAGCATGCAATTAATCATTATTTGAAAATCGGGATCAAGATTTTAACAGAATACATCTTTCAAATTAATAACGAGCCCGGGGAATTTTCCGGATGATATTTTATCCTTGAATATCCCTGCATCAGCATAAGCGCCGTTTTTTAATTCATACTTTTGTATAATTTTCAAATCGCAGTCGATTATCCAGTATTCATTTACACCGTGTTTTTCATACAAATCTTTTTTGAGCACAAGATCATATTCCCTGTTTGACGGGCTTAAAATTTCCACGATCAGATCGGGTGCGCCGTTGATGAATTTTGGTGTTATAATGTCATTATTTTTTGACAGTACCACCAAATCCGGCTGGACAAGATCAAATTCCGAAAGACAGACATCCACAGGTGCATAAAAAATTTCACCAGTGTTGGTTTCCATGAAATATTTGTGGAATACAAATTCCAAATTCCTTGAAATTTTCTGGTGGTTTATTTCCGGTGCGGGGCTCATATAATGTTCTCCATTGATTAATTCGTGGCGCTTGCCGTCGTTTGGAATCAACACATAATCATTATAGTTCAGCTTTTTGATCAGGTTCATGATTATTATAATTTTAAAAGAAATTGCCTAAAAAGTCAACTATTTGAATCAGGTTTCAGGGGAGCGTCCCCTGCGAGTCCGAGTACCAAATTTGGAATCATAAAAGCAAAAGGATTTGTTCATTTCGTTTGATTGAACTATTGCAAAAGAGTAAAGATAAATTTAATCACGGTACGCCGGTCTTAGCGAGCCCTGATTTACCGATCAGGGCGAAGCTAGCTCTGCTTTTTACCGGTAAAATGATATAACTGATTACCAGAAAAAGCATGATGTTTGTTTCCTTCCTTCCTTCTATCTTGCTATCTTGTTTTTTTCTTCTGTTTCACGGGAACAACGGTGCCGTTTTTGTCCTTTTTGAATTTCGCAAGGAAATTTTCGACAAGGTCGTAAACAACAGGGATCAAAACCAGGGTCAAAAACGTCGAGGTGATGAGTCCACCGATTACCGCAACGGGCAATGATTCCCTGCCGCGTGCGCCTTCACCGATGCCGAATGCCAGCGGGAGCATTCCGAAAACCATGGCGAATGTCGTCATCAAGATCGGCCTCAAGCGCGTCGTTCCTGAAAATATCAGTGCTTCCCTTATCGAATATCCTTCCTTCTTCTTGATGTTTGCAAAGTCTATTAATAGTATCCCGTTTTTCGCCACGAGACCGAGAGCAAGCAACAGCCCTATGAACCCGAACACGTCAAGCGAATTGTTGGTTATCAAGAGTCCCACGAATGCACCGATGATCGCAAGCGGCACCGAAAGCATGAGGATCAGCGGCTGGATGAATGAATTGTACAGAGTCGCGAGGATCATGTACATGAACAAAATTGCAAGAAGCATCGCCATGGACATCTGGAACGACATGTTTGAAAACTGTTCGGATTGCCCACCCCACTGGTACCTGTAGCCAACCGGAAAATGAACCTCGCTCCTGATCCTTTGCTCAATTTTTTTTGAAACATCGATGAGCGAATAACCCGGCAAGACCGCAGCCGAAACCTTCACGATTCTCTGCTTGTCCTCGCGCTTGATCTCAACCTGGCCTGAGGAATATTCAAAGTAACAGATTGCACTGAGCGGGACTTTCAACCCGTCGGAATTGGTAAGATAAATATTCTTGAGGTCGTCAATATCGGTTATTTCTGACCTGTCCATCCTGATATTTATGTCATAATCCTTTTCGCCTTTCCTGAATGTAGAAATCTTCCTGCCCTGCACAAGCGTCCTTAAAACCTCGCCCACATCATAACTTGAAATCCCCAGCTTCTCCGCCTTCACGTGATCGAGCCTGATCTGGATTTCGGGTTTGCCCGGTTTGTAAGTGCTGTCTATATCCGTTGTGCCCTCTGTTTCCTGCACGATTTTTTTTATCTGTGTGGAATACGTCTCGAGCTTTTGGAGATCATCGCCATAGAGTTTTATAAGTATCGGAGTATCG
>JBJKSS010000391.1:0-6412 GCA_046703745.1 Spirochaetota bacterium | reverse complement strand
CTGTTTTTCCTGTGCGTATTGCCGATCCTGTCGGCCCCTGTCCCCGCTCGGAATCTTTCCATGTAATACCAAGCGACTCCAGGAGCTTTATGCTGCATCCATGCTGTGCAACGGGCTTGACCGTTTTTGCCTCGTCATCAAGTTTGTACCCGATCCACGTCATTTTGTAACCGCATATCACCGCTATGATCCTGCACACGGCCTGAAGATAATCCGGTTCATTTTCGGCATGCATCATGGCCTGGCTGGATTCGTCAAGCGCCCTGAGCGTCCTGTTGAGTTTGTAAAGCTCATTTTCTGCAGCCTTACGCTCGGTTATGTTTTGTGTGTGGGTCACGTAATATCTCGAACCGTCAAGGGTGCTCGTGATTGATGCAATGCTTGCATATACCCATACGATGCCCCCGTTCTTATTGATAAGACGTTTTTCTATATGGAATGATCCGATTGAATTTTCTGTTAATCGCATGATACCCTCGCGGCTTCTGGTCATGTCATCGGGATGGGTTATCTCGGGAAACGTTAATTTTGTCATTTCCTCCTGCGTATACCCGAGCATGCTGCAGAATGCCTGGTTGACCTTAAGCATTGTGCCGTCCGGCAGGGACAGAGCCATACCGATTGCAGAATTTTCAAATGCCGTACGGAATTTCTCCTCGCTTTCCTTCAATGCTTCCTCGTCATGCCTGTGTTCCCCGATTTCCCTTTGAAGCTCCATGTTGAGTGTTTCAGTTTTTGTAAAAAGGTTTCGGTATTTTTCTTCGCTTTCCCGTAGCGCCATTTCAGTTTTTTTGCGCTTCGTAATGTCATGCCCTATGACAGTTGCCCCCACAGGGCTGCCGTCCGCATCCCTTGTGAATGTTACATTGAAAACCGCATGAATTTCGCTGCCGTCTTTTGTTTTTACCATGTATTCTATGTTGGTGGGAGGCTTTTCGCCTTTGAGCCATTTGTCCACTCTTTCCCTGAATTTGATTTTCCCTTCTTCATCCAGTATGTCGAGCGGGCTCAACCGCAGTAATTCTTCCCTGGTGTAGCCGGACAGCAGGCACATTGCATCGTTGACCGATGTGAATCTCATGGTTCTGAAATTTATTTCATAGATGCCCGCAGGAGCTGATTTTATTGTATCCCTGTATTTTTGTTCGGATTCCTGGAGTTTTATTTCTGCAAGCTTAAACAGGGTAAGGTCGCGCGAAACGACAAGCACATTTGAAACCATGCCATCGGCATCGAGCTCCGGTACGCATAAGGTCTGATAATATCCGGTTTTTGTCCCGGTTTTAATGTAATCTTCCACATCGATCCTTTTTCCCGTGTGGAATACATCACGGATCCTTTCGTTCCAGAGCGTGCATTGGTCCTCAGGTATCCCCGATTCTTCAAGTGTTTTTCCGAATACCACATCAGCCGGCCTGCCGTAAAGTTGAATGGCCGCATTATTCACATAAACCTGCCTCAACTCCGGGTTGAACCTGCGTATTACATCCGGGATGTTCTCTGCAAGGGTATGGAATTTTTCCTCGGCACCGGTGAGGGAAACCCTGAGCACATTATCCATAGATGTTCCGCGGCTATGCGCCGCCCTGCCGGCTGTTATCAGCGAGACAAGGAAATAGACTCCTCCGGCATACTGGGAAATCCTGCCTGCCCAGCCCACCGCGCTTCCCACCGAATTTTGAATGAAGAATGCAGCAAGGCTTATTGCAGTTAATGCAAGGGCGCAAGAATAATAAAACATGAATGTTTCCATGTTTTTCAGGTATGTCCCCATGAAAATGAAAAAACAAAAAACAAACAGGATGAGCGCCGTCCCGAGTATAATCTGCCTGATTAATGTGGGCCCCTTGTCCTGGATGAAAAACGCAGGGATGAAGCCCTGCAAGGCTGCGGCTGTAAACAACAGGATCAGCAGCACCGATCCGGAATATCCTGCCAACAGCCAAAAATTCCTCTGCCTGAAATCCGATTCGGGGTTTAAACCTGTGATCAGGATGAATGCAGCGGCAAAATGAAATACCGATCCGAGCAATGCGCCGGTGTTATAGACCGAAACATTGAGATTTGCACCGTCATGCAGGCCCCTTACCAGTGCGGCAGAGAGACCTCCGGTACCGAAGATCAGCACGCCGCAGCCGAGCAGGAATATCTGGATACGCCCGGTTACCCTGTAATTTTTCACGGCTATGAATGATACGGCAAACGATACAATTGTTACGAAAATTGTGTTGCCTGTGAATATCAGCCATGGGGGGTCATAAAAAAGCAAAGGATTGACCGTAAAATGTATTATTGGCATCACGATCAGAAAAACCGGAACCGGCATAAAAGTCAAAAGAAGTAACAAATTTTTACGTTTAACATCGGAAACTGTCATTATGAAGCCTCTTTGATTCATCATCCGGTAGATTTTAATTTTTTAAGTACCGAAATGCATTTAGAAGGTTCAAGAACAGCCGGTTTTTGTGAAAACTTTCGGCTTGAGTGCTTATTTTTACACTTTTTAAATATTTTAAATTATAAAACTCCATGAAAAAAATATCAACAAAAATATCAAAAATTATTTTATGAGGGTGTAATTTTAAAATTTGGGTGAGAATGTTATAAAAGCTTGAATCTTGCCATTATTTATTACATTTGTGTGCTGCTTAACATAGGTTGCTTCGCCGAGTACCTGTTTGTAAAAATAAACTTGTTGATTTGAAAATTTTGCTGTATTTTAGCAGGCAGGTACTCGGCTCGCAACGACAAGATTGTGAGTTATGCAATACACGGGTTGTTCAACTTTTTTATTAACCGATACCGGTTAGGTTTAACTCAGTTTTGCCGGTTTGTCATAAACACGGCCCGCCGTCACAGCGAACCCTTTACGGGTGAAGCTGTCTTTGGTTAAAGTGAGCAGAAAAGATGTACGAAATTACCTAAAATTAAAATTCGGGTAATTAAGTAATCCTTTCTATTGGTCATTGATTTCACCCAAATTTTAAAATTACACTTTTATGATGCGAATGTCCATTATTTATTTGACGGCAATTGCTTTATTTGATATATTTCATGGAAATTATTTAATATTATCGGGAGAATCACCATGTTCAAGGTTTTGGTCGCAGACAATGTTGAAAAGGAAGCACTTGAGGTATTTAAGGAATACAAGGATATCCAGGTAGACGTAAAGACCGGACTGCCTCCTGAAGAATTAAGCAAGATCATCGGTGATTATGAAGGCCTGATCGTAAGAAGCGCAACCCAGTTCAGGGGCGATGTGCTTGAGAAAGCTGTCAGGATGAAGGTTGTAGGAAGGGCCGGCGCCGGCGTTGACAATATAGATGTGGAATTGTCCTCCAAAAAAGGCATTGTTGTCATGAATACGCCCGGAGGCAACTCATCTGCCGTTGCTGAGCTGACAATAGGATATATTCTTTCTTTATCAAGGAACATTGCGCCGGCCAGCATGTCTATGAAAAACGGCAAGTGGGAGAAGAGCGCCCTTGCCAAAACAAGCGTGGAAATTGCCGGTAAAACCCTTGGCATTCTCGGCGCAGGTAACATAGGCTCTATCGTTGCAGACAGGGCAAAGGGTCTGAAGATGGAAGTAATGGTTTATGATCCGTTTTTAACGGAAGAAAAGGCTTCAAGTATGGGCGTAAAGAAGATGGACGACATCAACGACATATACAAGTGTGCCGATTACATAACGCTCCATCTACCGAAAAATGAGCATACTGCAAACCTGATCAACAAGGATGCATTCGACAAAATGAAGAAGGGCGTTTATATCATAAACTGCGCCAGGGGCGGAATCATCAATGAAAAGGATCTGCTTGATGCATTGAACAGCGGCAGGGTAAAGGCCGCAGCAATAGATGTTTACGACAAGGAGCCGCCGGAGCCCAATCATCCGCTTGTAATGCATCCCAACGTTACCTGTACGCCGCATCTCGGAGCAAGCTCCCTTGAGGCACAGATGAACGTTGCAATTGCAATTGCCAACCAGATCGGTGATTACCTGATTTACGGTGAAGTAAAAAACGCGGTTAATTCTCCCAATCTTGATGCAACTACAAGGAAGCTTCTTGATCCGTATATCAAGCTTGCACAGAAGATCGGTTTATTGTACAGCCAGTTTGCCGAGCTTAATATAAAGGAAATAGAGATAAAATATGAGGGTGAGGTCAGCAGGTTCCAGACCGCCCCGATAACGACTGCCATGTTAATCGGGCTTTTCCAGAATTCAAAGGAAGGCATAAACTTCGTAAACGCACAGTTCATGGCAAAGGATATGGGAATAAAGATAACAGAGGCTAAAAATCCCGAATCCCTTGACTATGCTTCCCAGATTACCTTGACTGCAAAATACAGGGACGGTCAGACCAAAATAAAAGGCGCTGTATTTACCGAAGGCATTTTCAGGATCGTGGAAATCGATGAATTTGCCCTGGATTTTGCACCCGAAGGTAACCTGCTTCTGACATTAAACAATGACATTCCGGGATTCATCGGCAAGATCGGCACAATCATCGGTGAAGCAGGCTTGAATATTTCAAACATGGAGCTGGGCAGGAACATGAAGATTAAAAAAGCGTTGAGCTTCATCCAGATTGACGGCGGCATACCTGACAGGGTGATAGATGAAATATCAAAAATTGATTCTCTTGAAAAAGTTTACAAGATCAACATGGGGTAACAAATTATAATATAATAATGCAGGGGGCGGCCAAGCTCCTTGCTTTTTTTAAAATTTCATGATGAACCGTAAAAAAATAATCATAATCATTTTAACCGTTTTGCTTGTCATGTTTTCCTGCAAGAAAAAACAGCAGATGGAAACAACCGATTACGGCAGTGAGGAAGTATATACTGATTCGTTCAGCCCGGCGCTTTGGGAAAATCCCAATTCGGCAGAAAAGATTGAAGTATCGGATATGGATATAGGCAGGATCATCAAGGATGATATTCTCGATCCGAAGCTTAGAAAGATACTTACAGGAGTGACCGGTTTTTGCAAGGATCTTCTGACAAATAATAAAGATGATATCCGGCAGATATTGACCCCTTCGGCATTCAATTCATTCAGCCTGAGGTTCACCGAGCTGAAGCTCGGATCGGAAGATAAATATTCAATAAGGGTCGCATATCCGCAGGAATTCCAGGAAGAAACCGGGAGTGTCGGCTCAAGCTCTTCTGTTGAGGGATATCAGGGACATGTGAAAAACCAACCGTCCGGAAACAACGAAGAACTTACCGAATACGACAGACAGCCGTTCAGGATTAATTTCAAGATTTTGATCAGTGGTAAAAAATCACTGGTAAGTTTCGTTGAGCTCACCCTTGTCAAGGATGATTATGTGATCAGTGATTTTGACGAGGATCTTTACGCCAAACTGACGGATGTAATCGCCAAATAACAAAAAGTGAACCGTAACAAGTATAAAAAAAAAGTCTATTTGTAAAAAAATATTTTAAACATTTGATTATAATATGCTATAAATGAATCATAGTGGTTAATTAGTAAAAAAAGGTGCCTATGACTTTTTCAAATTGTAAAGCACAGTCCTGTCAGAAAAAAGCGATTTTCTTCACCGATTACTGCCTGGATCATGTTAGGGATAAAGCCGGGATAATTGCCGATATCCACAAGTTCATTTCTGAGAATGAATCGATAAAAGGGTATAATTTTTCCGAAGTGCCCCTTGACAATTTTGATTTTGGCGGCAAGGATATTTCTTTTTCGATTTTTTCAAAATGCAGCATGAAAAACGCCAACTTGTCAAAAGCTGTTGTGCTCTCCACATTCCTTGACTTTGCCGATCTTGAGAATGCGGATTTTTCTTCAAGCTTTATCAGGTTTTCCATTTTTGGCGGCGCAAATCTCAAAAATGCGAATTTCCTCGAAGCGGTCTGCTATTCTTCCAACTTCCTGGGCGCAAACATTGAAAACACGATTTTCAGGAATGCGGATCTGACCTATACAAGGTTCATAGGCAGCAATATAAGCAAGACTTCATTCATAAACTGCAATTTGAAAAAGACGATATTCCAGGGAAGGATACTTGACGAAATCAGCATGAAGAGCTCCAATTTCCAGGATGCCTTAATGATCAAGGAGAACAGGAACGAATATTATCTCGAGGATTACAAGTCATGAAAGTATTCACCACGATAAATCCCGAAACGATTTCCAATATATATTTCCTGACCGATGATGACCAGAAATACGGGATAATAATAGACCCCGGTTCATTTTCGGCCAATGTGTACAGACTGGTAAAATTCACGGGTGCAGAGATAAGGAAAATAATAATCACCCACAATGATCCCGAACAGACAGGTGGCATTCCACTGATACAGAAAATATATAACGCTGACATTTATGCTTATGAGGATTATATCCATGACTTCAAGACCGTCAAGG
>JBJKSS010000390.1:0-4633 GCA_046703745.1 Spirochaetota bacterium | reverse complement strand
GCCCCTGACTTCCTTGACTTTTTCAAATTCGATTTTATAAAGTTTATACTGGTGCTCCATCAACTGATTTATAGCCTTAGCCTGTTTGCCGGCGGAGAGCCTGACGCCCGTGGCATCCCTGATTACGATGATCAGCATTACAACGGCAAGAGCGAACAATGACGAGTTGAATCCTTCCTTTATGCCGATCGACAGTGCCACGGCGCTGATCGTTGCGGAATGGCTTGAAGGCATTCCCCCTGTGCCGAAAATCACGCGGAATATGAATTCCTTTGTGTTTTTGAGGTGTTCCCTCTTGAAAACCTCGATGATTATTTTCAGAAGCTGCGCGATGAACCAGCTGAACAGTGCGCTTAAGAGCACCATGTTATCCAGAAACGATTTAAAAAAATCCAAAATTTGATCCTCTGTAATTTGTGGATGCCGTTATGCGGCGGCTGCTTGACGGCAGCTATATAGTAACCTGTTTTAAAATATCTTGCAAGCCATTTTTATCCACAAGCTCAATCGGCCTTTCCTTTGCAAATGCGGCCGCCGCCTTGGAATATCCCGATGATGTAATTACCACACCCCTGATTATGTTTTTTTCCCTCATTTTCTCATTCAAATTGCGGATAACTGCTTCATCAACAGGATCGTTCCTTCTCGTTATGTGAATGATCTTGGGCCTTTTTCTCATGTTCCTCCACTTTGTGTCCGGCTCCAGGCAGAAAAACTCTATGCTGTCCTTGGAGAGGATGTCCTGTTCGAGGATATTCAAACCCATTTTTTCGATTATTCCCTTGCAGATATCGACGAAATCAACATCCGTAGCGGTAAGAAAATCCTTCATCCTGTCATCAACCCTCAAGTCCTGGTAATTGGACAATTTGTCCGCAACATCCTTGAAATTGGGCTTGATGGCATAAATTTCCTCCCAAAGCTGGATAGCTTCGGTTATGTTTCTTCTCAATTCATAGCAGCTGGCAAGTACATACCTTATATTCAATTTTACATTATCCTCCGCAGGACTGTTTCTTAACGCCCTGTCAAGCTCAACGGATGCGTCTTCGTATTTACCCTGGCTCATCAGGATTATCCCGCGTTCCATAAGGCTTCGCAGCTTGAATTCCTTGTCCCTCATCGCCTTTTCAAGGTTTTTAAGGGCGCCTTTGAAATTATTGTCCTGCTTGTCAAGCATGCCGAGGTAAAAATAGGCCTTTGCATTGCTGGGCTCCCTGTTTATTGCGGCCTCGATGAATTTCCGCGCCTCAAGATTGTTTTTGGATTTATAGAGGAGCACCCCGAGGTTGATTATTGCCGGAGTATAATTTTTGTCAATTTTAACCGCATCATGGTAGTATTTGACGGCCTGCTGGTAGAAATTTTTCCTTTCGAATAATTCTCCGGCCCTGAAATAATTCACAGCCTCCGAACTGAATTTTTTCGTGAGAAGTACGTATTCCTTGAGGGCCTCTTCCAGGTCACCCTTGTATGCATACAATTCCCCGAGCCTTGTCCTCAGGATTTTTTCATCGATCTTGTCATATACACCGCGTTGTTCGGCCCTCTTGTATTCAATCAGTGAGAGTTCATTTTTACCCTGGTTGTAATATGCGTCACCCAGGTAATAATGGGCCTCTATATTTTCCTTGTCGCGGTTTAAAATATCCTTTGCAACATTCACGGCCTGTTTGTAATTTCCGCTTTTAATCATGCTTCTTAGCTGGCTCATCTTTTTCGGAGAAAAAAGACCGCGCAGCAGGAAAAATAATGCTATGCTTATTCCGCCGAAAAGCAATACGCTTAAAAAAACCTGAATAATAAAATTGTTCATAAAAAATACTACATCACCCTTATTTTTGTAAATAATATATATTAACTGGACAAAATTCAATAAAATATATATAATTTTAAACAATAAACATGTTATGAAAAAATATTTATTTGTTTCCCTATTTATTATAATAATTTACTCTGTATATTGCAATACGCTAAATGATATTATCGACAAAACAGTCCGATTTAATAAATGGCAGGATGCAAAAGTTCAGCTGGAAAGTTATATTGCCAACAACCCGGGTGATTCCTATGCTTATTCGATCTATGCGGCAGTTTTGAACGAACTCAAAATGTATGATGAAGCCATAAATGCCGAAAGAAATGCGATCAATTATGAAAATTCCGACGAAAAAAAAGGTGCATTGTACTTTGATCTTGGCAATTTTTATTACAACAAGGGACTCAAGGACATCGCTATTCAGAATTACACCAAGTCTCTCCAGTACAACGGAAATATCGATTCATCGTACTACATGCTGGGCACCGCATATTATGAATTAAAAAATTACGACAAGGCGCTTGAAAGCTGGAAAAAATATGTAGAGGTTACTGCGAATGCCGAGAAAAGGACAAAGATGCAGGCCATAATCGCAAAGTTTGAAAAACAGATCGAGGACCAGAAGTTGAAGGAAGAGGAAGCCAAGAAGCAGAAAGAAGAATTCCTGAAAAAGATTCAGGAAGAATTAAACAATGATAAAAATAATTCAAAGAGCCTTGGGACAGATAAGGATAAAACACAAAAATCGAAAGAAATGTTTCAGGACATTGAATGATTAATAAATGGTAGCAGCGGGTCACGACCCTCTGCTACCATTTATATTTACCTTTCAGGAGTTTAAATTGAAAAAAGGATTGATAATAGGCGGCATTGCTGCTGGTGTAATCATATTGCTCATTGCGGCATTTATGACTTTTAATGCCGTCAGATCAGAAGACAGACAGAATATTCTTAAAATTATTGAAGCAAATTATAACGACGGCCTGTATGACAGGGCACTCGATAATGTCGAGGATCTTTTGAAGCGCAACATCAACGACAGGGACGCACTGAGCTGGCGCAAAAAAATTCTCGAGGCAAAAAACAGCAAGGAAAAATTCGCCCAGACCGAGGAAGAGGAAAGACAAAAAAAGGAAAATCAGATGCTGTTCGACTCGATGAACTCGATGATTGACAAGACCGAGAAAAAACCTGTCATAATCAGGCAGGAAGACAATAACGGTGGCGCACAGGAAAATGAAAAGACAAAAAAAATCAATAAACTGATAGACGAAGGAATTCAGGCGTATAACAATCAAAATTACGCAATGGCAAAAAGCAAATTTTTCGATGCTCTCCAGATGGATGGCAACAACGCCGAGTCAAATGCATATCTTGGCATGACGCTTTACGATGATAATCCCGACGACAGCGGGAACGTCGAAGAGGCCATCAAGCACCTTAAAAAGGCATTGAGCACCAACAACAACCTTGAAAATGCACATTTTGCCCTTGCCAGAATTTACGATCATTCCGATATCAAGGATTCGGCCATTGAAGAATACAAGGAAACCATCAAGTTAAACCCGAGGAACTACGAGGCATTCTACGCCCTGGGCAAGCTTTATTATGAGCAAAAAAATTATAAAAATGCCGATTCCAATTTTTCGGCTGCCGTCAAAATCAAGCCGGATTTTGTCAATGCACTTTATTATCTTGCCAACACAAAAAGAAGGCTCGACAATCATAATGATGCAATAAAATATTACAAGCAGATCATAAGCATCGATCCGAAATTCCACTATGCATATTCCGGTCTCGGCGAGATTTACAGATTTAAGAACGATTATGCCACGGCGCTCAATTACTACAAGGCCGCAGCAGAGATTAACAACAATTACAATTATTACCAGAAGATGGGAGAATGCTACAAGGCGCTTAACCAGTCCGATAAGGGCATTGAAAGCTACCTCAAGGCAATTTCGCTTAATCCAAAGTCAAACGACAAAGACAGGACGAATCTTGTTGAGGCTTATGAGGCAATGGCTGAGATCGAGAAAAACCGCGGCAATTACGAGAATGCCATCAAATATGTCAATGACGGGCTCGCCGTAAGCCAGACTTCCGTGCTGTATTATATTTCCGCATTCAGCAAAAGCAAACTCGGCAATATCGATGATGCGGTGAATGACTATAACAAGGCGATAAACATTAATCCAAAAGACATGGAGTCATACGTAAACTTGAGCAAACTTTATAATGAAGCCGGAAAATACGAAAATTCGATAACCGTGGCACAAAAGGGATTAAGCATCGATAGCAGCCAGTTCAGACTTTACAACAATATGGCGGATAGCCTGCAGAAGCTTAAAAATTTCGATCTTGCCGTTACAGCTTACCAGAAAAGCATAGACCTTAATCCTTCAAACCCGGTCATACATTTTAATCTCGGGATATGCCTCAAGGAAACGAAAAATTTCGATGATGCAATAAAATCGTTCCAGAAGGCGATCTCAATAGACAGCAGCTACTATGATGCCTATTATGAACTGGGTTCCCTGTATTTCAGCCTGGACAAATACGATGAGGCGAAATCGGTTTTCAAAATCCTCATCAACGGCAAACCCGATTACCCGAAGAGGGATCAGATCGACAAGATGATGACAGCGATGCAGTAAGCCCCAAACCGGCGGTTCAACTACTGCACAGATTTTTCAACTCATTGATCACATCCTCGTTGAATTCTTCGTTCCAGAGGGACAGGGCCGAGTTATCGTGATAAAGGGGTTCGTTCAGGAAATCGATACCCGTCCTTATTTTTCCCCTGTTAAAATA
>JBJKSS010000389.1:0-3990 GCA_046703745.1 Spirochaetota bacterium | reverse complement strand
GTATTACGCCGATAATGCCGGAGATGTTGTTTTTCATGTCTTTAATAGGCGAATTATAAACGATTATGCTGTTTTCCGAACTCCCGGGGTTTATCTGTATTTCATTAACCTGGCTAATCCCGGTATTCTTCAGCATCGTATCCATATCGTTGATTTTTTCCAGACCTGGTTTTTTAATCAATTCAATGTGAGGTTTCCCGATTATTTCGTCTCTCTCGATATTGAAGAAATTCAGGAATGCCGAGTTGCAAATGGTATAAAAACCTTCCATGCTTTTGTGATAAACCGGGACAGGGATCGATTCTATAAGAACCTGGAGGAACCTTTCCTTTTCTTTTATATTTTCGGTTTTTTTTATTTCTTCTTCGGAAATTCTGACCATAAGAAAAGAGATTAGCAGGGCCACAATGAACAGGAGGCTTGCAAGAATGTTGTTTAAAAGCTCTGCGTGATAGTTGGTGTAATAAAAATATACCGGCCTTATTATGTTTGCCAGGATGATCACGGCACAGGAAAAGTAATACTGGTATCTTTTGGAATGAATCACGCCTATTGCGATGGCCATGAGCATCAATGTGGGGAAATAAATGTTGTTGTTCCTTTGAAAAAAAAGTTCCGCTATCCTTATTATTGCCGACAGGATCGTTATATTTATGCCCGTGTCCAGCTTTTTGTTGATTATAAACAGCAGTGATGCGGTCTGTAAAACAACAGCAATTATAAAGCTGAAAAACTCGATTTTTGTGACGGTTTTGAAAATCAGTTGGACAAGAAACAAAAAGAAAACAGTAATCAGTAGGAATACGTTAAAATAAAATGTATAGTATAGTTTCCTTTTGAAATGGAAATCCGTGGAGTCGTTATTATTATAAAAGTAATTTTTGATAATATTTAAAATCTTGTTTATCATCATTTTATTGTTTGAATACTAACATTATTTTGCCGAATTATAAAATATTTTTTTCAGGCATCTTGGGTGCTTACAAAATCAATAGTTGCAAGAAATAATATTATACATGGAAACAAGGGGTTGACCTGTACCGAGCGTAGCCGAGGTAAACCCCTTGTTCTTGACATCGGTGAAAACTATGCATACCACTAAAATTCACATAAATTCACCAATTTAAATTACAAAAATTAAAAAATTTATGCAGATAAATCCGTATATAGATCAATATTCACTTTTAAAAACTACAAAAATAAAAAATATTTAATTAAGTTACATTTTTTTTAAAAAAATATTTGACAAATTCATAAAAAATATACTATATTTTGTGGTATAAAGTGTACAAAAGTGGTAGAAGGTAGCAACATGGAGAAGTATTTTTCCGGAGAATACTATAATACTCTTGATGATAAGGGGCGTATTGCTTTTCCTGCAAAATTGAGGACCGTTTTAAATGGTGATGTTATCTGGATCACAAAGGGCATGGGGAATGACAAAAGCCTCCTGATTTTTTCTCCGGAGGACTGGGAAAAAACCATTAATGAATTAAAGGACAAGTTGAGCATATATAATGAAAAAACAAGGTGGCTGTACCGCAGGTTCATTTCACCGGCATGCGAGGTAACCATCGATAAAAACGGAAGGATCGCAATTCCTCAGGGACTGCGCGATCATGCCAACCTTAAAAAGGATTGTGTTTATCTCGGTATGAGTTCGGTAATAGAGCTATGGGATGTGGAAACATTCAGGAATGAGGAGGCTGGCTCTTCATCCGGCAGCATGGATATGTTTGAAGAGATTGGCAAATTGTTTGCAAGATGTTTTTTTTATATAAAGTTCATCAGTAAATTTGGGGGGGGATTCTTTTTGAATCATGTCCATAAGCCGGTAATGCTGGAAGAAGTTATCGCTAATTTAATCGACGATAATACAAGGTTTTTCCTTGACTGCACTACCGGCGAAGGTGGGCATACCGAAGCGATCCTGTCAAGATTTATAAACATTACTGCATTCTGCCTTGACAGGGATGCGGAAATACTTGAAGCCGCGAAAAAAAGGCTTTCGGTATTCGGTAACAGGTTCAAGGCAATCAATATGAACTTTAAAAATGCCGGCATTTCCAGTAATATTTTTTCAGGAACCCAGTTTGATGCGGCCCTGATCGAACTGGCCATATCTTTTAATCATTATAAAAAAAGCGGCAGGGGATTCAGTTTCAATGTCAGGCAGAAACTTGATATGAGGCTCGATGAAGAATCCGTCAGCGTTTATGACATAATCAACAATTATTCGGAAGAAGAACTCACGGACATATTTTTTAAATTCGGCGAAGAAAGGTTCGCAAGGAATATTTCAAGGAAAATTGCAGCCGAAAGAGCAATCAAACCCATAGAATTTTCAGATGACCTGGCCCGTATAATTGCAGGTGCAATACCGAAGAAATACCAGTCAAGATCGATACATCCGGCAACCAGATGTTTTCAGGCACTGAGGATCGCGGCAAACAGTGAGTTTGAAAACATACAAAAAGGCATACCAAATGTATTGTCTATTTTAAGAAAAGGTGGTAGACTCGGGGTAATCACCTTTCATTCCCTCGAGGACAGGATCGTTAAAAACATATTCGCCGATTTGTATAAGGATTGTGTGTGCCCGCCGGAAGTTCCGGTTTGCACCTGCGGCAAAAAAAGGGAAATAGACTGGGTCGCAAAAAAAATCATGCCCGGTGAAAATGAAATAATGGAAAATCCTCCTTCAAGATCGGCAAAGTTGAGAGTGGTGGAAAGATTATGAATTATTCTAATATAATTTTGACCGTGGCAAGCATCATAATAGCGATCATATTTTTGAGCGGCGTTTTTTTAAATATAGAAATAAAAAAGTCCAAGGATGAACTGGTAAAGATTACCGCCGATATAGAAGACTTGAGGCTTGATATAGAGAAAAAGCGGGTCGAAATCGCCGCATTAACCGGCCCGGCAAACGTGTTTGACTATATTGAAAAGAAAGGGTTGAAGCCTGTGAAATTAAAGGATACTGTAAAGATCGTAATAAAAAAGGATTGAGCCATTACCGGGTGGTTGATTACCGATTAAATCAATTTAGTGTGTTTTTCCTGGGGGGGAATAATGCTTTTTCATTTTATATATAAATTATCTCACTGGTTCACTGGATTCAATGTTTTCGGTTATATTACCTTCAGGGCCGTACTGGCATTTATCATAACTTTTATTTTATGCCTTGTATTATTTCCGTTCTACATAAATTTTTTGAAAAAATGGAAAGCCAACCAGATAATAAGGGAAGAGGGGCCCAAATCACACAGTATCAAAATGGGTACGCCAACCATGGGCGGGTTGCTCGTTATTTTTGCATTGTTGGCCGGATTGTTGATATGCGGCAATTTTTTCAATCTTTATACCCTGATCATAATTTTTGCTACAATCGGATTTGCAATAATCGGGTTTATTGATGATTACCTGAAGATCTCCAAGAAAACAAGTGACGGCCTGCACGGCAAGATCAAATTCGTATCACAGGTGTTTATTGCAACGATAATTACGGTCACACTGTACCTGATCCAGTTAAAATTAAACAACAATGATATTGCCTATTTGACCATACCTTTTTTTAAAAATGTTAAGCTTTATATAGGCCCGTATCTTTACATACCGCTCGGGGTTTTCATTATAGTATCATTCTCCAATGCGGTCAATATTACAGACGGGCTCGACGGGCTCGCCGGCGGCCTGTTGATTGCATCTGCTTCCACGGTGGGACTCTTGTGTTATTTGTCCGGACATGAGGAATTTGCAAAATACCTTTACCTTGATTTTATCCCGCTTTCCGGGGAATTACTCGTTTACTGTTTTGCATTCATCGGAGGATTATGCGGGTTTTTATGGTTCAATTCATATCCGGCGCAGATTTTTATGGGGGATACCGGGTCGATCAGTTTCGGCGGCATAATAGGGACACTTGCAATTATGATAAAACAGGAGCTTTTGCTTGCCATAATAGGCGGCGTATTTGTTGCCGAGATT
>JBJKSS010000388.1:0-4744 GCA_046703745.1 Spirochaetota bacterium | reverse complement strand
CCCGATCCAGGAATTTCCAAGATAAAACGGTTCGAGACGCTTCCCTTTTTTTAATTTGAATAAAACAAAAATTCCAGGCAGTTCGGGAACTTTTTTTAGTATTTCATACTTGTCATATTTGTAATATTTGGACCAACGGACTGTATAATACACATCCTGTAGGTTGAATTCCGCAATATAATTGGCTTCCACAATTGCTTTCATAATAGAACCAATTTAATGAATTAAAATTATAAAGTCAAGGTAATAATCATTTTTGTTATCAAGCAGGAACGGGATGAGAGAATCCCCGCATCTTCATACTCATCAATAGTGGAAAAAAGTCAGAATAATGTAGAACAAACGAATTGAATTATATAATTATTAATACTAAAAAATTATTAATGAAAAAAACAGAGGCAGTTTATGAATAGTTCCAACACAATCAAATTTAATGGAACCCCGTTCAATTTAAGCGGACGTTCAATTGAAACGGAAATTTTTGCACCCTATTTCAAGGTGGTTTCCCATGAAAATATGCAGGAAATTAATATCGATTTTTTTAAGGATAAGATAAAGGTCATAACTACCTTTCCATCTCTGGATACTGCTGTCTGCGATCTCCAGATCAAGGAATTCAACAAGGAGTTGACAAATATAACAGACGATGCGGCCGTTCTCGGAATAAGCAAGGATCTCCCCTTTGCGCAAAAAAGATATGCAGAAGAAAACAAGATCGACAGGGTCATGCTTTTGTCTGATTACAAATTTTCATCATTCGGGGCAAACTACGGTATATTTATAAGCGGCCTCAACCTTCTTGCACGTACCGCAATAATAATAGACAAGCAGGACATAATAAGATATATCCAGGTTGCAGAAGAAATAACCAACGAACTTAACTATGCAAAAATAATAGAAGCTTTGAAAGAAGTAATAAGTACCCCGGTGATCCAGTCGAAACAAAAAATGCCGATGAAATGCAGGACGAACGGCAAGATATTGCCGCTTTCTGTGGATATGATCAACGAACTTTTGATCAAGGAATCAAAGTGGAAGCTTGTAGACGGAGAAAAAATCGAAAAAAATTTCGAATTTAAAAATTTTGTTGAGGCTAAAAATTTTATTGATATAATATCAATACTGGCGGAAGAAGAGGGGCATCATCCGGATATGTACTTAAGCTATAAAAATGTCAAAATTTCACTCACAACTCATTCCAAACACGGATTGACCGAGAACGATTTTATAATGGCGAGGATTATTGATAAAATCAGCGTCTGAAAAAAATACAACCGGCAATTAAATAAAATTTTTTTATATTAAAAGGAGAATTATTATGAATTTATTCATCTGTAAAGTATGCGGTCATGTAGAATTCAGCATGGCTCCGGAAAAATGTCCTGAATGTACATCGCCGAAATCCAGTTATGTACAGAATGACAATGTGTTCATCGAATCAGAGGAAAAAAGCAAGGAAGCTGCAGTAAAACACATTCCGGCAATCAAGATCGAAAAACAGTGCAGCCTGATACCCGAACAATCCTGTATAGATGTTGCAGTGAGGATAGGCGCAACCCTTCATCCAATGGAAGAAGCGCATCATATCACGTTCATTGACTGTTATGTGGATGGCAAATTCGTCTCAAGGGTAGTACTTACCCCGGGAGTCTGGGCAGCAGGAAATTTTCATCTTAAATCGGCAGGATCAAAGATCACGATCGTGGAAAACTGCAATATCCACGGGTACTGGATGGCTGAAGCCGCTGTTTAATTAACAAAATACAGAAAAATGGCATTTTTATATCTATAATTTTAAAAACCAGCCGGAAAAAGCGGGGACAGAGCCAAATTAATTTGCTCCTCTTCGCTTTTCCCCTGTTAAATTAAATGCATGTTCTGATGATTTGTTATAATTCTTAAGGTAGATTGCATCAAAAGCTTGATAATAAGGATCATATTTTATGAATATTCAATCAAAATCCATTGGCACCTGCTTTGTCTCATCTACGATCAAGGCTGTGGAATTATTCTCTGCCGGCAAAAAAATCATCAGGAACCATAAAAAAACCGCCCGAAACATTAATAGACATTTTAAATTTCATTCATCCGGAAGGGCATCAATATCCGGCGTTAGCCGGCAGGCTGTTCAAGGAAAAAATAAATATCCCGCATGACATTTGAAATAATTAAAAAGTGAGGTTGTTATGAAAAAGATAATATTAACGACAATTGTCTGCCTTTTTAGCCTAACCGTTTTTTCACAGGATATGACTTCTGACATCAACAACGCAAAATACCTTCCGCGAATAATCAGGGCCAATGTATTTGAAAAGGAAATTTTAAACAACATAACGAAAGACGAAGACAGACAGCTCGTGCTGCAATATTATTTCAAGGATGCAGTGAGCTTCAATTATTATTTGAGGTCATACAAGCCGGCAGAAGAGCTTCTCAAGGTTTATAACGTAATCTATTCTTATAAAGCGACACACGGAGTGCTTGCACTCGAAAAGGCAAAGGTGCTCCATGAAAACGAAGAGCCGGTTTTTTCACAGAAGGGGGGGATGCTTCGCCCAGGCGACAATTCATTTTATTTCAGGACCGATGACGAATGGACGGGATTTTCAACTATATTCCTCGGGTACAGGTACGGAGTAACGGATTATTTCAATATCGCAGTCGAGGGAGGCATAGGACTGCCGGAAGTCTACATCTTCTCCGTGCTCTTTCACTTCAAGGTTTATGAAACGCCGAACAAATTCTTTTTCATGGGTGTGAGGGCAAGATTCGGCTATAAATACCAGAATGCTGACAGGGCGCTTTTTTCTGCAAACGGGGGGTATCTGGGATTGGGCAAGAATTACCTGACAATACAGGACAGGTACAGTTTTTATTTCGCTCCCGACCTTACCGTTGCATTCAGGTTCGGCAGGCTGAAAGGCAACTGCGTGTATTACACTATATTCCCCAAAGTTGATTTCAATATCCGCGGGGGCCAGCCGTATGTACTTTTCTGTCCCGTGATGATAGGCTATGAGGTAAGGTTCGGCCACAAGATGGAATGGAGCTTCGCTGTGGAAGGAGGCTACACGTTCCCCATACCGTGGGGCAGCGTGCCTGCCGGGCAATGGGTCAATTTCCCGTCGCTTGCCAATGTAAGTGTTAATTACAGGTTTGGCGACAAGTACTACTGGAAGAAAAACCGTGACAAAATCTACAACGATGCGATGTCGGAAAGTAAAAAAACAATAATTCCTTGATAAAATAAATGTGATGAAATTTAAAAAACAATCATCGGGCCTTTTCGACTCACATATAAGAGTGCTGACCCGGCTCCCGCCCCAAATTCCAGTGAATAATAAAAAAATATGAATTGAATTTTTATTATATTTTTATTATAATATAATAAACTGATAGAAGGAGGTTTTTTAACCTGGAATCAAACGACAATCCGGATATTGAAAAATTGCTGGATGGCTTACTGGATTTAATCGATGAAAAAAAAGGCGAAAATCTTGAGGTCATCGATGTAAGTGAGATAACATCAATAGCAAGATATATAGTCATTGTGACCACAAGGACTTCCGTTCATTCCAACAGCCTCGCAAAACACATCATTGATTATTTTTTTAAAAACGCACCCAAACTTCTCTATACAAAAACTCCCAAATATAATAATCCATGGATACTGATTGATGCCTTGGAAATAATAGTTCACATTTTCATGCCGGAAGTGCGCACTTTTTATTCTTTGGAAAAATTGTATTTTAAAGGGAAAAAAATAAATAAAAAGATCGGTGCGGCTCAATAATAAAGACATCTCAATGCCTGTAATTAAAAAAGATTAATTTGCCAGCACATTTGTTTTTATAAAAGCATGAATCCTGTTAAAATCAAGGAGCTCCAGCTGTACACCCGGAACACTTATGATCTCGGCTGCCATATAGCTTGCGATCCTGCCGCATTTAACAACGTCATATCCTTTAGTATATCCGTACAAAAATCCGCCGGCAAATATGTCCCCGCATCCGGTTGAGTCAAGCACTTTCTTCGGTGTATAGACATCGATTTTTTCCATCCTGTCCTCGGTAAAAAGATAGCTTCCCTTTGAGCCGACTTTAACAAATACAATTTTTGGCCCCATGTCCCGGATGATTTTGCCGGCCTCAACAGGATCAGACTCACCGGTAAGCAGCCTGGACTCTTCAATGTTGCCGAATAAAATATCAACATACTCTGCTATTATTCTTTTAAAATCTTCCCTGTTCCTGTCGATGCAAAATGGATCGGCAATATCAAAGCTGATTTTCAGCCCCATTTTCTTTGCATTGGTCAATGCGTATTCTACAGCTTCCTTCTGTCTGGGCATGTCCCATTCATATCCTGTCAGGTGCAGAATGCCGGATTGCGACAAAACATTGGTATCTATGTTTTCTACCGACAGATCCCTGCAGACACCCAGGTAAGTGCACATGGTTCGTTCGGCATCTTCTGTTGTAAGGATAATGGAACTTCCGGTAAGATCCGCCTCTTTCTTTTCTATAATTGTTTTAACCCCCCGCTCCGACAGTTTTTTTTCATATAACCTGCCGTAAAAGTCATCAACCACCACTCCTGTATAAACCGGCTTCCCGCCCAAAACAGCAACAGTACTTATCGTATTGGTGCAGCTGCCGCCGGGGACTGAAATAGTTTTAAAAGAAGATATTTCATTTAAAATTTCTTTCGACTTGTTTTCATCAATCAGTGTCATTACACCCTT
>JBJKSS010000387.1:0-3469 GCA_046703745.1 Spirochaetota bacterium | reverse complement strand
TTTTTTTATTGCATGAAATTAATATATTTTCTTTTTTTATGCCCTCAAGCTTCTGGATTTTTTTTTGCAAGCCCGGCAACGGCGTGAATATTAAGCGGAATTCCCTGTCTTTAAATTTTAGCAGATCAATGTATTTTTCAAGGCTGTCTTCTATGATAATCAGATATTTTATATCATCTGCATTGATTTTTTCATTTTTTTTTGTTTTTTTCATATACCTGAACTATAATAATATAAATAGCATTTCATGTCAACTTTATAAAATTTGATGATTTTAAAATATTTTATTAAATTTACAATAATCTTGAAAAAAAAGTCATAATTTTGTATCATAATTTTGTGATTCTTGCTGAATTTTTTTGTTAAAGGAGGATCAATACGGTTATCAACTATCAGCCCGATACGCTCGGATATCTCGATCTTACATTCGGCCCAAAATGGGACTATATTCCTCTTACCAAAAGTTATGTGGAAAATTTCCTGGCAATCAACCTGATTGAAAAATCGAATATCAGCAAAATAGCCATGTCTGCTTCCGAGCTTCTGGAGAATGCTGTTAAATTTTCCAACCATGACGGCATCAGGATGATGATAAAAAAATACAGCGATCAGAATGAAATCAATCTTGTCGTATTCAATTATTCGACCAAAAAGGATGCCCAGTCCCTTATCGAGAGGGTAGGCAAAATGAATGAAGATGACCCCCTTCAGTATTATATTACCAAAATGAAGGAATCGGCCGTCAGGGAAGACGGCAAGTCATGTCTTGGTCTGGCAAGGATCAACTATGAGGGTGAAGCCAGAATCGAGGTTAAATATTTTGAAAAGGACGGCATTATCCAGATCAAAGCTTCTTTCAAACTTTTGAATTAATCAGATATGCTTCATTGTTTTATTATAATCAAAATATTTGCCTTCCAAAGCGCCTTCACTGGATCATTGAATAATTGAGCCAATAGAAATATTAAAGGGGAAATTTATGAAAAAAAAAAGTTTGCTGCTGTTCCTGTTTTTTGTCGTTTTAATTTCAGGTTGTAAAAAATACATCCAGCCCGGTATTCCGCCGGCACATCTTGATAATGATATAAAATACAAGCGGGGCAGGGTCTATTTTAAAAAAGAACGTCTCGAGGTAAAATATTTATATGTCAAGGATTATATCAGAAAGGATTGCCCTGATATAATTTTTTATCTGCATGGTATTTACACTGATGAACTTGAATGGGTTGAACGAAACGGCTTCGGCACAATGTTTTACAATATAATAAAGGAAAATCCGGAATTCAAGTCTTTTACCGTTGTTTCAATATCCCTCGGCGGTGCTTATTTGTTCATACAGGGGGCCCCGTATCCCTTTAATGCCGATATGGAAACCTTTTTCACAGGCAGTATCGTGCCTTACTTCAAGAAGATGCTTTCGAAGAACGGAAAGGTTTATCTGATCGGTCATTCACTGGGGGGATTTAATTCGTTGATGCTTTCTTTGAGGCATCCGGACATGTTTCCCGCAATTGCCGTGATTTCGCCCTACGTTGCCCCGATTTCACCGTTTACCGATGCGTTTGATGAAAAAGGAAGGCAGCTGCACATGAGCGATTTTCAGGTCAAGATGCTTAAAAACATGCTCATTCATGCATTCGCCACAGAGGAAAAATGGGATGAGTATAATCCGTTCAAATTGCTTGATAAAACCGGGGTTTATCCATATATATCATTATCTGATGCCAGGAACGATCTGCCCGGATTCGAATGGTCAATTGACAATTTCAACGAGGAGCTTGTGAAGCACAATGTCAGGCATTCATTCTGCAAATCGGGAGGCAGTCATGACACCGCATGCAGGAAGGTCTTTTACGATTTTCTTTCAGAAATATCAAAATGAAGATTGTCCAATTTAAATGAAGAATCAAAAAAATGAAGACGGGAAATACCGCCGCGGATACAAGCTCATTTCATTCGATCTGGATGGCACCCTCCTTAATGACAGGCTGAGGCTCACGATTAATTCAAAAAGGGGATTGAAAAAAATCATCAAGTCCGGCTACATGTGCATAATTAATTCTTCCAGGAACCTTGGCGGCATATTGCCATTAATAAAAAAAGTCGGTTTCCGTTACCTTATATGCATGAACGGTGCGCTTGTCTATGACAATCTTCACAGGGAAACGATTTTCAAAAAGAACATCAGCCGGAGGGCACTGAAAAAAATATTAAACTTGATAATTAAGAATAAAATAACCGCCAATATATTCACTGCCAAGGAAGTTTTTTCGACATGGCTTGAATCCGGCATTAACGGGAAATACCAGAAGCTGCTGTATCCTGTCATAATGAGACCGGGCAGTCTTGAGAAGATCAGCCATTACAATGTACTGAATATAGAACTGATAATCGACGGGAACACGACAATTGTTGACAGGATCGGCAGAAAATTCAAAAAGCATGTAAGAATACTCAATGCAGGTTATAATTATTTTGAAATCGTGGACAGGTCAGTCGATAAAATTGCCGCATTGAAAAGGCTGTTAAAAAAAATAAGGATAGACATGAGCGAGGTCATAGCCGCTGGCGACAGCCTCTCCGATTATTCATTAATGAAAAGCTCCGGGTTCGGTCTTGCCATGAAAAATGCTCATAAAAAAATAATAAAAATTGCAGATGCCGTAACATCCCGGGACAACAATAATGACGGGGCGGTTGAATTCATTCTTAAACATTTTATAAAATAAGATACAATCGGCCTCAAAGCGGCTTTTTTTGTTGGTAAAACAGCCGCCCTGAAGAACCTTTTGTGCAGTATGCCAATTTTATATTCTGACCGCGAATCCTGATGAAATCACGCCTTTTTGGTAATCGGTTTCGTTAAACAGGTATGCCAGCCTTCCACCATAATAAAAGAACAGGCCGAATCCCACTCCTGCCAGCACGAGGCCAGTGACGGCAAAAAGTATTCCGAAGCCCAACAACACGCCGCTGGAGATCAAAAGGGCCATCCTGTTAACAGATGCGGCATAAACAATTTTACCTGTGTAATCAAGTGCCAGGAGAACCGCTGCTGGGATTATCATTGAAAGCCCTACAACATGGACTATGACACCTGCTATTCCTACGTAAAAGAATGTTCTGGCATTTGCGCTGCCGGACAGTGCATAAAGCTGAATATCCTTTGCCAGCAGATTGCCGTCCGAATAATTGTAGTTTTTGCCGAGATCAGTGCTCTTGCAAAATTTAAAACTTACCGAATTTGCATAGAATTCATTGGAATGAATAAAAGGTGTAAATGCAAAAGTCAGCAGAAAAAAGACAATTAATTTTTTAATTTTCATTTTAAACTCCCGGATATAGATAATCAAATATACTATACATATTTTGGCCGTTTTTTTCAATATTCTTTTTGGCATAATTGCCGATTATTTGTTTGCCTCAAATTCGGGTTGTTTGCTTCCCTGCAAAGATTATAACGCCTGAT
>JBJKSS010000386.1:0-4941 GCA_046703745.1 Spirochaetota bacterium | reverse complement strand
AAGTGGAGTTTCTCATAAGTCCGAACAGGGGCGAGCCCCTTAAAAGCCTGGTCAGGATCGCGTGGGGCGGGGAGTTGAGCAGGATAATCCTTGCATTAAAAAGTGTGCTGGTCGAAAAAGACAACATACATACGATGATATTCGATGAAATAGATGCCGGGATCGGCGGCAAGGTCGCTCTGTCGGTCGGGGCAAGCCTCAAGAGGATTTCCGGTTACAAACAGATAATCTGTATAACGCACCTTCCCCAGATTGCGGCCTGCGGCGGGAAAAATTTCCTCATCCAGAAAAAAGTCAGCCAGGACAGGACGATCTCCTATATTGAAATTCTCGACAGGGATAAAAAGGTCAGGGAAGTCGCAAGGATGCTTTCCGGCAACCTTACCGACCTTAGCCTCCAGCATGCAAAAGAGCTCATCGAGAGCATGGAAAAATAGATAAAAATCAGATTTTTTATCTTGACAATTTACCGTAAATTTTTAATATTAATCACAAATGAGAATGAAAATGAAGAAAACAAATTTTAATTTTTTATTTGATTTTTTTTATATTGGCAATAATAGATCAGCTTTCAGGCCTTTCTAAATTTTAGAAGGGCTTTTTTTTTGATCTTTTATTATAAAACGGACCGGCGAGATGAATGACTTTATAAAAAGAGATATTATTTCCATAAGGGATTTTAACAAGGATGAGCTTGAATACATAATAAACAAGGCTTTTGAAGTCAAGCGGGGCATGTATGAAAATGCCCTTCAAGGTAAGGTCCTTGCAAGTCTCTTTTTCGAGCCGTCGACAAGAACAAGGCTATCGTTCGAGTCTGCCATGTCCCTCCTGGGGGGAAAATTTTTCGGATTTGCAGAACAGGGGTCATCGAGCGTTCAGAAGGGAGAAACCCTCAAAGATACGATCAAAACCGTAGCCGGTTACTGCGATGTCATTGTAATGCGGCATTCGTACGAAGGTGCAGCCAGGCTGGGCGCAGACAGTGCAGATGTTCCGGTAATCAATGCGGGCGACGGCTCCAACCAGCATCCGACCCAGTGCCTTCTTGATTTATTCACCATAAAGGAGCAGTTTAAGGCCATCGACGGCCTGAACATCGGCCTTCTCGGAGATTTGAAATACGGCAGGACGGTTCATTCGCTTGCCATGGCGCTGTCATATTACAAGGTGAATTTATTTTTGATCTCGCCCAAGCTTCTCGAGATGCCGGATCATCTGAAGGCATTCCTCACGAAAAAAAACGTTCCGTTCGTTGAATCTAAGAATCTCGATGAAGTACTGAAAAACCTTGACATTCTCTATGTGACGAGAATACAGAAAGAAAGGTTCGGCGATCCCGAGGAATACGAAAAGGTGGCCGGCTGCTACAAGATAGACCTTGAAACCGTCTCAGCCATGAACCCTCACACCAAAATAATGCACCCGCTGCCGAGGGTTGATGAAATCGACGTCCTTGTCGATGATACCGAGAATGCAATATATTTCAAACAGGCGCATAACGGCATTCCTGTAAGGCAGGCATTGCTGGGCCTGGTAACCGGAGCAATAAAATGAACGACAGACCGTACAGGGTGTTTAAAATAGAAAACGGAACCGTTATAGACCACATTGTCTCTCCTCTTGCCCTGAAAATTCTCGATATCCTGAAGATAAAGGAAGAAGGGATAATTTCTATAGGGATCAATTTTTATTCCGAAAAGATCCAGAAAAAGGACATAATAAAGATTGAAAATGTCTACCTTGACAAGAAGGAAACCGACCTCATCGCACTGTTTTCACCCAAATCGACCATCAATATCATAAAGGACGGCAAGGTTGTCGAAAAAAGAAAAATCGACATGCCCGATGAAATAATCGGTATAATGAAATGCCCAAACCCGATCTGTGTCACGAACAATTATCATGATTGTGAAACCAGATTTTCAGTGGTCAGCTATAACGAGGGATCCACCCTTGTAAGATGCTATTACTGCGAGAGGGAAACCCACGTGATGCCTTCACTGATCAAATAGTGATTCTTTTCCTTGAATTTTTCATAATAATAACGGCGTTGACTATAAAAATTACCGATAGTATCATTATTGCCAGCGGCATTATGAGAATGTTAAATTTGTCAAAAAGTTTTCCCATGATCGAGGGAATGAAAAATCCACCGAATGATGCAAATATGAAAATTATCGAGTTTATCATGCCTGTCATCGAGCTGTATTCCCTTGTTGCCATGGTTAACAGGGACGGGAAAATGCATGAGAGGAACAACCCGAGCAATGAGACAAGTATCAGCGTGGACAGGTTGTTGGTTGTGAAAACCCATAAGACCGATGTTATTACGATCAGTAATGCCGTGATCAGTATGTACCTTGCTATGCCCAGTGACGGTATGAACCTGCTCACCATGATTCTCCCGAAAGAAAGGAAAAACCAGAACAGGGATGATGTCAATGCCGGGGAGATCAGCAAAACGGCACAGCTTTTTTCATAGTATGAGGGTATCCAGCCGCTTATCGACACTTCCATGCCGACATATAAAAAAATGCCGATGCATAAAACCCATACTCTGGCATTGCGGAATATTTCCCTGATGCTCCTGAAAAAACCGGCGACGTTCATTCCATCCGGGTCTACCGCATTGTTTTCATACTTGAAAAACAAAAGCATCATGTTGACTGCCGCAGGGAAAACCATGATTGCCGCGAATACGATCCTCCATGAATCCAGATATTTCAGGCAGACCGCTGCGAGTATGGGGCCGCAGATGGCCGCTATGCCGAAGAATGAATGAAGCACATTAAGAATGCCTGCTTGTTTTTCCTGCGAAAGATCCCGGATATAATCAAGGCACATCGAATTGAGCCCCACATCATAAATGCCGAATCCGACCCCGACCATCAGTATGCCGGATAAAAGCATTACAAAGGAATTTGCTGCTGCCGATAAGAGAAGACCGGCGACAAGAAGCAATGTGCCCGCAAACAGGAATTTTTTCTTGCCGAATTTTTCGGCAAAATAACCGCCCAGTACCACTGCGATTGATATGCCGAAAAACTGGCCGGAAAGTATGATGCCGGACATGAGATAGTTCATCGGGATGTCTTTTTTTATTGCAAGAAGCAGGGGGCCCACTATGCTCGATGTGAAACCGATTGAAATGAATCCGAATGCCAGGATGAAGTAGAGAAGTCTGTTTTTCATGATTATAAAGCTCCGATAAAGTTTGACGAAAAATTATCTACGAGGAGGAATATGGCATGATTTATATCATAATAAACGGTTTTATAGAATATCATAAAACTATTTTTTGTTATTTATTCCTTCTTTTTTTCTTTTGCACGGAAAAGCCGAATTTGCCGATGTAGTCCCCCAGTGTAAAATATTTCCCGTGTGCATAGCATATCGGCTCGCTCCTGGCTATGTTGAATGCATCGGTGGCCTTGTTTATGTATTTTTCATCTGCACTGACCGATACTATTTCGGATATGAACATGTCATGCGATCCGAGCGGCTTTATTTCCTTCACAATGCATTCCAGGCACACGGGGGATTCGAGGATTGACGGGGATTTGACCTTTCGAGATTTGACGGGTGTAAGCTTCATTTCCCCGAACTTGTCAACGTCCCTTCCCGATTTTACTCCGCACCAATCGGTTGCGAATGACAGTTTTTTTGTCGTAAGGTTGATTACAAAATCCCCGTTTCGCCTGATTATGCCGTAAGAATGCCTTTCGGGCCTGATGGAAATATAACACATTGCAGGGCTTGTACAGATCGTTCCTGTCCAGGCAACGGTGATAATGTTGTATTCCGATTTGTCCGAGCCGCAGCTTACCATAACTGCCGGTATAGGGTAAATCATCGTTCCGGGTTTCCAGAATATTTTTGACATTGTTGATCCTCCCCGAAAAAATTGTTTGATACCGTCATTTTACAACATTATGCCGAATGTTGGAAGAGGTTTTCGGGGGCATCCCGGGATGCAGTGAATATCGTGAAGACCTGAAAATTGGAAATATTTGGGGGCAAGGGGTTACAACCCCTTGTTTCCGAGTCTATGTGGCTTTATGTATAAATATCATGAAGAAAAAACCGCCAAACACCATGGAAACAAGGGGTTGTAACCCTTTGTTTCCAGTACAGTCTGGAGGCCGCATTCACATTCCGGAGTGTAGCCGAATTGAGCTTTTAGCTCAATTAAAGGAGTAAATAAGTCCTCTAATTGACCTTTTAAGTAGGGAGGGGTACTTCCGATGTACCCCTCCCTACTTCGTAAGTACCTCCCTTGCTATTTTTTGCTGAATACAGGTAGTAAAAGGCAAGGTGAGCATGGTCTCCATAACGGACAAACAATATGGAGAAATCAAGAATTACTGGGTAAAAATGACAGGTTAAATCGCCGGACAGGCCGGTACAACTCAGAAATATTTACAATATCTGTCTTTTTTAAAAAATTCGACCGGCAAAACATGCATATTGTTTAAAAACAAAATTAATTTTTTTGAATTTTTTTGAAATATATAATAAAATTAAGATATGAAAAAATGTTGTGCCGGCAGGGTATGTATGTTGAAAAAAGTTTTTGTGGCAGCAATTATTTATCCGGCTTGTTGAAATTAAACCGTATTGCACATCATTTTAAGTCAAACAGCGGCGAAGGGGAATTTGCTTTCAATTTGAATTTCATATTTTTAAATTTTAAAAGGGAATTGTCAAATGCCGGAAAAATCATCTGCGGAAAGAATAACGATCGGTTTGTTTGTGGGCCTGCTGGAAGAAGATTACCAGTCGGAAATCTGGCCCGCGATCGTCGATGCGGCGAATGAACTCTCGGTGAACCTGGTAATATTTGTCGGGAAATCCATCGATTCACCGTACGGGAATGATTCACAGCATAATGTAATTTACGATATAGCTGACAAAAATAACCTTGACGGCCTGATCATC
>JBJKSS010000385.1:0-3825 GCA_046703745.1 Spirochaetota bacterium | reverse complement strand
ATATAAAGACGCTCCAGCTTGCCGCAATCGACGAATTGACCGGACTGTACAACAGGCGCGGCATATTGAAACGTCTCAATGAAGAGCTCGCCGTGAGAAAATACCGAGACCAGTCGGTAATAATTTTTGATTTCGACCTGTTCCAGAATATATATGATTTTCACGCGCAAAAATGCGGGGATATCATTATCAAGGGGCCCGCACGGATACTGAAAGAAACGGTGAGAGATTATGATGTTGCGGGAAGGTTCGGCGGCGATGTGTTCATCATCATTTTGCCTGATACAAATCTTGAAAAGGCGTCTTATGTGGCGGAAATAATCAGGCTAAAAATTTCCGGCAGGGTTTTTGATTATAACGGGGAAGCGGTCGGTATAACGGGAAGTTTCGGCATAACATCGCTTGGGGAAAGAGACGGATACATTGCCGGGCAGTTGAAACTTGAGAACCTCAGGAACATTTTTGAAGTTGCTGACAAGAAGAATGCAGACTGGAGAATGATAAAAGAATACAAAAAGCAGATCGTAGAAATTTTAATATACATGGCCGATGTTGCACTTTACAAATCAAAAACAACTGTCTGCCGCAATTGCGGGTTCAAATCCGAAAGATCGGCTGATTTTAATGACTCAAAATGTTCAAAGTGCGGGTCCGGCGATATAATGCCCGGCAGGAATAAAATCAGCATATTTGATAATTATTGATAAATAATCATCCCCGAAATTATTTTTTTATTGACAAAAAGTATAATAAGATTATTCTTAAATCAAAAGGAAAAACACAGAATGGATAACGGGCCCGATAAAAAAACGTATAAATTTTTATTTTTTCCTGTACTTCTGATCCTTGCCTTTTCATGCAGTTCCTACGATACCTTTCTTTTGAAAACCATGAGCAACAGTGAAAAGTCGGATATCCTCACGGAAAAAGGAATAGCCAAATTCAGGGAGGAAATAGAAAAGGCAGGCAATTATTCTTCTGAAAAAAAGGAGGAAGTCGAGAAATATTTCCGGACAGCGCTTGCATTCAACAGGGCCAACAATACGGCAAAAGAGTACATCAGGAAACTCTCTTCGCTCAAGGAGCTGCTTTTCGAAAGAATGTACGATAATGCCATGTCTTACAAAGATATAAGGAATAAAAACGAATCGGATGAATTCAACATGTGCTTTTATCTTGAAAAAGCCCTGGCTATCGACCCGTCGAACAAAAAGGCGCAGAAGTTTAAAAAAGAGATTAAAGATGTGTATGATAAACTGATAAAATTATATGCCTCCAGAGGAGGTGACATAAAGAGCAGGATTAATTCCACACGGGATAAAAACAGGAGGGAAAAGCTCTACATTGCAGGAAATGACAACTACTACAGGGCGACCCTGATCGATCCTTCCAATTCGACTTTTAAGAATGAGCTCAAATTTTATGAAAGCAGGATCGCGGACACGGTAAAGTCAAAACTTGCAGAGCTCAATGCCGGGTTGAAAAAGGGCCGGTTCGAGTCGGTGGCAGATTCCATGTACATACTGGATCAGAACAACAGGAGGATATACAACAGGTTCACGAAAGAAATCCTGGATCTTAAATTCCGCCTGTATTACTACTGGGGGATAGTCCTTTACAGGGACAAAAAATACCAGGCCGCGATTTATAAAATAAATGCAGCGCTTTCAATCAAAAATGACAATTATCTTGCCGGTTTGAAAGACAAAATCAACGATACATTGAGCTCCGAATATTTCAAAAACTCATTCGATTCAATAATAATAGATATCGATGAAATGATAAATAACGGCGACCTGGACCTGGCAAAGAAAAAAATAGATTATTACCGGAAATCAATCAGGGATCCGGGACAGAAAAGGGAGCTGGAAAAACGGTCAAAATTGATCCTTGATAAAATTCCCGGGCTTTACCAGTCGGCGGTGAATGATTATAATGATGAAAACTTCGATGATGCGATGAAAAAATTCGGCATAGTCAGCAGGATAAACCCGGATTATCTTGATCTGAAAAACTATATTGAAAAAACAAAAAACAAACAGCAGATGCTTCAAAATTATTAAGGAGCAGAGTTATCGGCGGCATAATCAAAGAAAAAAAAGCGCCGGCAGTATTATATACTATACTTGAATTGGTATATTCGGCTGCCGCAATAGCATGGTTTTTTGTCCCGCAATTTGCAGTTAACGGCGGAATCTTCAACCCGTTTAAATTGCTGATCAATAATTATATCCTGTTAAATTTCACGCTGTTTTTAAAAATAAATTTGACCAGCCTGCTTTTTTTGATACCGGCCATAAGCCTGTTCAAGATTTTTTCGTTATTCTTCAGGAAAAAATTTCCGCTCCTGTGCAGACCGGACAGGTTCATACCGATTTTACTTAACATAACGAGCACAATGTTGATAATCGGCTTTTATGTGCTATACCTTTTGAAAGACGCAAAGAGCCTGAATTTTTTTTATGAGCAGAGCCGATATATTTATATTGCCTCGGGCATAACGCTTTTTTTCAATATCCTCTTTACATATCTGCTGCTGAGATCGCTTGTAAAGATGGACAAATCCTACAAGGAATTCCTGGAATTCAAGAAATTCGACAAGCTTGACAAAAAGCAGATAAAATTTTTCCTGAGCATTCAAAAAAAGCTCATAATATCAATCTTAATCACCATTATAATCATCATCAGCGTATTGAGTTATTTTATCCTTAACGACTACAAAACGACAATAAATAATAACGTGGAATACATCGGCAGAATTCTCGCAGAGCAAAGCTCCAGTTATTTCAAGGAAAACTACAATGATGTCGTCAACATAAATTATTACCTCAACAACGAAATGGAAAAGAACAGGAACAGCAGGCTGAAATTCGAATCTTTGACACTCTACAAAAAGCAGGGAAAGGAAAACATCTACAAGGCGGAAAACAGCACCAATGAAAAAATGCTTAATGATATTCTTACGGGCCCCCAGTTTGCGGCATATAACAGTTTTAACCTGTCGGGGTCGTTGCATGACACTGTTAATAAAACTTATATCTTCATCGCCCCAATCAAGCTGAAAGACAAAACTTTCGGGTTCTCAATTTTAAATTACAGGGAAGACACGATTTATGAATCCTATTTCAGGGCACAGATAAGGGTTATAATGTTTACCATATTATTCATTTATATTTCCTTTATCCTGATTTATGTAATAGGCAACAAGATAGTTTTTCCTCTTCTGTTCCTGAGAATGAATGTGAAAAAAATAAGCAACAGTCTGACCAGGATGATCACCGGTGAGATAAAAGTCTCGGCCGTCCTGCTGAATTACGACGATGAAATAAGAACAAGGGATGAGATAAAGGCGCTTTCCAGGGAAATAAACAATATGACCGTGGTAATCAGGGGAATGATCCCGTATGTATCGGCTTCGACATTCAAACAGGCGCACAAGGATGAGGCGAAGATTGTAATGAAAAACCTTGCCTTTCTTTTTACCGATATCCGGGGATTTACCACGATGTGTGAGGGGCTTCCGCCGAAAAAAACGGTTGAAACACTCAATAATTATCTTGAGCTCCAGACCGAGATAATTCTCAAGAACCAGGGCGATATTGACAAATTCGTCGGCGATGAGGTCATGGCGTTTTTCGACGGACCGAACAAGGAGTTTAATGCATGCAATGCCTGCATGGAACTTCGCGAGATGATGCACAGGGTAAGGAAGGAAAGGGAGAAAACCAATTTGACAACGGTGAGCATCGGCATAGGTATAAATACCGGCCCGGTTGTATTCGGCAGCATCGGTGCAAAAGAAAGAATGGACTACACCTCAATCGG
>JBJKSS010000384.1:0-3428 GCA_046703745.1 Spirochaetota bacterium | reverse complement strand
AGGAATTCGACATCATTGCGTTTTGGTCCGCAACACTTACCGTCGGCGGCAGTTTCGATAATTTCAAAACATCAAGCGGCCTCTCGCTTTTAAAAGAAGGCAAAACCATAGAGTTGATAGCGGCTTCTCCCTTCAATTATCAGGAAAGGGTGCTGTTCGCCGTTCCGGTTGATATTCCCGAGCCGTCTGATCCGTATTACAACGACAGGCTCAACGAATTCCTTGTAGAAACGATAAGATTGACAAAGGGATCGAGTTTCGTGCTCTTCACGTCATACGGCCAGCTCAAAAAATCCCATGAATACGCAAAGGCCGCGCTTGAAGAAACCGGACTGCGCTGTTTTTACCAGGGCGAAATGGAAAAATCAAAATTGCTGGACAAATTCATAAATGATGTTCATTCGAACCTGTTTGCGACAAGCTCGTTCTGGGAAGGCGTGGACGCTCCCGGAAAAACGCTGCGTTATGTGGTTCTGGCAAAGCTTCCCTTTACCATGCCGTCAGAGCCGGTCGAGGAAGCGAGAATAGAGCACCTTGAAAAAAAAGGGCTCAACCCTTTCACGGATTACACCCTGCCCGGTGCGGTAATCAGGTTCAAACAGGGATTCGGAAGACTCATCAGGAATAAAAATGATTACGGCATAGTCGCCCTGCTGGACTGCAGGGTAATGAAAAAAAGCTACGGCAGGCTCTTTTTCCAGTCGCTGCCAAGATGTAAATTCGTTTCAAAAAATTCGGAAGAGATCGTTGATTCGATAAAGGAACACATCGACCTGTTTGAAAATTAACTCGTCGTTTTCATTCAACCCCGGCATTCTCAAACCATTTGTGCTCAAGAAAAACTTTTTCACTGTAACTCAGCACAGAGGCATTTATCTGTATGATATTTTTCCAGAATCCCATGAGCCTGAAAATATCCGGGGTAACCCCGCTGCCTGATGAGCTTCCGGATTTTTCCTTCATTTCGTCATAAATGGCCCTGCCTTCCCTGGAATAAACGGTTATATAGCCGCTGTCAGATGCCGTAATGCCAGTGTCAATCCCGCCCATATCAGCAAGTGGTAAATTTTTGTCCTGAACCTTCAGGTTAAATATATACGATCTGTACGTAAAACTGTCACGGGTTACCGTTACTTCACTTCTTGATGAAAATGCCGAAATAAATATCACAAGAAAAAAAATATTGATAATTGCAAGAATAACAAACCCGGCTATAATTCCCGCATTGATATTCCTGCCCCTGACGGCCATGTTAAAAAATAATAAATCAAACCCGGCTACAATTAACATTACCAGTATATATGTAATTATGCCTTTCAAACCTGTCCAGCTGTAAACCGACACACCGTCATTTTCAGATATTTTTATTGAAGTGTTTGCCGGCAGAACAGGAACATAATCGCTGTCCTTCATATATGAAGTTTCACCTTTTTTAACCTCAACACCGCTGTCATAAAAATCCGCATCAAGATATTCAAGAACAATTTCAGCAATTTTTTTCACCTTGCTGCGGCTGCCTGATTCAAAAAGCACAAGACTGTTCCCGTTTTTTTTCACCAATGCCGCCTGATAAGCGGTCGTTGTAGAGCTTTTGCCGCCTGAAGAATACGACCTGGAAATCTTTCTCGATATCTCGATTTTTTTTATTTCACAAAACGGAACAAAAGACTCATCCGTGCCTTCATACAGGGCGATCCTGCCGGTTTTTTTGTCGAATATCATTTTATCTGGAATTTTCCTTGCACTTAAAAACAGCAGTCCTCCGGAGAAAAATATAATCCCGAAGCTTAACGGGATAATATACGAATAATCCAAATCAATCATTCTCAACCCCGAGAATACACCAACGACAATAAACACAAACCCAATCAAAATGAAAACACAAAAAAATACCAGGGAAGATTTTGAGGGTGTCATAACAAGCTCTTCAGGATTCATGGCTTTAATGGAATAACCGAACATAAATCAAGTCCTTAAAATATTAATTTTACCTTAAACTGGAATTACTGCACAAATTGAATTATATTTTAATTACCCGTCATTTTCAAAACAATTATTTTACAATTATTTTTTTAAAAAAATAATTTTATAAACCGCGGATTTTTCAGCCGCCCCCCAGTTTTCCCCTGAACTCCTGTATCTCATTCAAATCCTTCTGCGCATCATCGAGGCTGCCGGACTTTATGTTTCTTTCAAGCGCCCTGTATTTTTCAAACAGGTACGCTGCCGAAATATTGCCCGACGCCCCCTTCATTTTATGGGCCAGCCGCGCTGCATTCTCAAGATCGTTACTGTCAAGGCTCCCCTTTAGCAAGGCCATATTTTCATCGAACAGATCGAGATATTCCCTGAAAAGTTCCCTTGCGAATTCCTCATCGAATTTGCCTGATTTAATGATATCGTTTATAATATCCTGCGCATAACTTTCTTTAATGTTTTCCTTTGCGGCTAAAAAATGCCTGTTTATGAGACTTGTCAAAAGCTGGAAATCAAGTGGCTTGCTCAAATATTCGTCCATTCCGGCTTCTATGCACTTTTGTCTGTCATCGGCCATTGCATAGGCCGTCATGGCAATAATAAAAGCATGCCTGCTGTCATTCTCAAGCTCCCTTATCATTCTTGTCGCTTCATAACCGTCCATTACAGGCATCTGGCAATCCATAAGAATCACATCATAACGGTTTAACCGGCAGGCATCAACCGCTTCCATCCCGTTATGCACGGCGTCGCATGCGTACCCGTTTGACTCAAGAATCTTTCTGATGATCCTGATATTAAGCTCAACATCTTCCACCACAAGGATTTTCCCGGTTTTCATTCTTACCGCACCGGCAGCTTTCAGGGCATCACCTGATGTATATTCCTTTCGAACATCCGCATTTGAAACCGCACGGCTTTCCTGTAATTCATCGTAGACTTTCTCATTGACGTTTTCATCATGGCGGGAAAATTTTATTAAAAAACAAAATTTCGACCCCCTGCCCGGACGGCTTTCGACCTCAATCCTGCCTTCCATCATTTCAATTATTCTCTTTGAAATCACAAGACCGAGGCCGGCCCCCTGATATCTGCGGGTGGTTGACGAATCTATCTGGACAAAAGGATTGAACAGTTTTTTAACATTGTCTTCGGATATGCCGATCCCGGAATCCTCAACGGTAAAACCGATCTCATCATATTCGGCGGATTGTCCGACAAGTTCCGCACTTACGGCAACAACTCCTTCTTCAGTGAACTTTACGGCATTTGAAACAAGATTATTGAGCACCTGTTTCAACCGTGCAGAATCACCGTAAACCGTTTTTGGAATACCGGGGCTTATGCGGGCCTCTATTTTAATATTTTTTTCAAGTACCCTGGGCAGGAACTGTTTTATCGAACTTTCGATTATTTCATCAAGTTCAAATTTTGATTTCTCGATTTTGAGT
>JBJKSS010000383.1:0-5430 GCA_046703745.1 Spirochaetota bacterium | reverse complement strand
ATCGGTAATTTCTACTGCATATATGCCCTACAGGTTCAGTGAATGTGATGTCTTTTTCACAAAGGACAACAAATTCAGGGTTTTGATTCCCAAACAAGCTCATGAATCGCTTGATTCCTTTACAGTCAATTTTCCCGGCAAGGGGGATATTTGCATATTGTACTATATTTATGACAGGGATATTGACAATGTTGTTTTCCCCTTCATGGAGGAGAACATCGGTTATATATTAAAAGAGGATCTCGGCATAAGAAAAGTCGATGCAGACAATATTTCGCAAAAATTTATGTCGGTAGTCAGGGAATTTCACCTGTAAATCCAATCATAATGGTTTAATAATGGCAGTTTGATCGCGCGTATGCATGATTAAACTGCTTTTTTTATAAATTGACTGTATTTTTTGACCCATTATAGCCGAAATTGATAATGGAATAATATACGATTATGAAAGACATACTTAAAGCATTCTTGAAATATATAATTATCGTGGTTTTCATTTTTATTTTCATTTTCATAGGGGTGTTCCTGTTTAATTTGATGCCATTAATCAGGCTCAATATGAATGACAGGCAGATTATGAACCTCGCGGTGATTATAGCGGTGCCGGCCTTTTATCATTCTGCATTCAATGCCCTGATAGTGTCGATGTTTTTTTACGGCGTTTTTATTTTGAATTACATGGGGAAATACAGGTTCCCGGCATTTATGATCCCGCTCATCGTCAGCGTTTTATTCGCGGCATAAATTTTTGTATATCTGAAACCGGCAGGTAATAAACTGAAATTCGACAGGATTAATGATGCCCGCATGTATTTTGCGCCGGATGCCTTTTATGAATACGGCAATTCCAGGATATATTTCAGCGGCCTGGGAATGAATCGTATCAATGATATCATACATATCAGCAATGACGAATATCCCGGCAGAACCAATTTTTATAACAATTTGCCAGTGAAGGGCAATCATGAATTTTATACGGCAGGCATAAATGTTTTCAGAAACTGCGGTGTCAATTTTAAAAATGACAAAATAACGGTTGGTTATGTAAGCGCTGCCGGTAAAAATGGTTCGTTTGTTTTTACAAATGACGAACTTGGCCAGTATAGCCTGAGAAGCAGCGGTCTCATAGATAATTTTTTCAGGAAAATTAATGACATTTCATACAAACTGACCGGATCAGGCAATGTTTTTTTTAACGTCCTCTTATGGTTCGCGGTTTCATTTTTTCTTCTGTCATTGTCGCAATTGATAAATATAAAAAATTATCCGTTTTTGTCATTCATCTACAATTTCCTTTTCCTGATCCTGTTTTACATGTTTTTCATGACATTAAGCGATATTTACCAGAAATTTGTTTCAAGATTCGTGACCGGCATGATTTTCAGGGAAACGGCATTAAGCGCGGCACTGATTTTTGCGGCTATTGTCATGCTGATTTTCAAGAATTTGTTTTTTAAATCACAGGTTTGGGAAGAAGAGTAAATGGCAGCAGGTGAGAACATAAAAAGGATTAACGGCAAAACCCAGATATTTTTTTTCGTCACATTTTTTACCGCTCTGATAATTTTTTTGGGCATTGCTTTTTTCCAGTATTCAAGGAACAATTTTAATCCAAGATTCGACAAGAACGCAAAATTCATAACCGACAAGAACATTACCGAAAGGTGCCACAAGAAATTCATGGCCAGTTATATATTCAATACAACTGTGAGCCTTTTTTTAAAAAACATATTCCTTGTGTCCCTCATATTTTTTTGTTTTAATTATTCTCTTGTTATCACAAGGGGGGACCTGATAACAACCGACGGCAAGAATATAATGTTTCCGGACATAGTGCGGCAGGGGCTGTACATACTTGCGTTTCTTACCGTTTGTTATTATCTTTCCATAGATATAATTCTGCCGCGCAGCGAAAAAAGACTGGGCTGGATAAATGAAGTCACATACGACACGATTGTCATTCTTGACAGGGCCAACAAGCTTTATTTCAGCAACAACCTGGAGGATGCCCTTTACTATTATGATGAATATATAAATATAATCAATGATGACAGATCTGCACTGGACAGAATACGATCAATCAGAAATAACCTCAGTTATGGTGAATTCGGAAAGGAAAAGAATAAAAAAAATCCGGAAGTATCCCTGCCGAAGGGAGACTATTTTGAACTTGCGAATTATTTTTTCAACAAAAAAGATTATGATTCGGCATGGTACTATTATGCATATGTGGCGCAAAACGACAGCGTCAGAAGAAACGAGGCGCTTGAAAAAATCGAAAGCATCAAAAAAATATTTCAATATGAAAACTCCCTGAAAACCGAATCGCAAAAGAGATCGATGAGCAGCCTGATGCAATATATTGATAAAAAGCAGAGGGATATCCAGGATATCTATCTCCTGAAAAAAAAGGCAGGTGATCTGAGGCAGAACAGGGAATATCAAAAAGCCTATTTTATATATGATGATATATTGAAGATAAATCCGAATTTGGGGGATGTTGCAGCGGATCAGGCGGAAGTTTACAGGGATCTGTCCGGGATCGGAGTTGAAACTACGCAGGCGGACAGGATTAAAATATTGCCCGGTAAGACGGATTTTGTTTTCATGAAGGACAAAAATACGCTGATACAGTTTGGCAAGATCGTTAAAACCTTTGATTATTTTTATGTTTATGATGTAAAAATCGTTGATTTTGACAATAATTTCAATATTAAAGATGTGATTTACGCTCCGTACGGCAGAACACTGAATTTGCTTGATGTGAAAAACAGGAACGTGGAAAAAACCGCTGATAAGTTGACCCTGTATTCTTTTTCGAAGAATGACAGGGAGAATGAATATATGCCTGTTATGGTAAATTTCAGCAGCCAGTCAAAAAAGACATACCCGGATTATGTTATCAACCTGCCGGCAAACCTTGAAATATTTTATGATTTTTCGTATGATTACAACAAAACGCTGGGTTTTTCGTTAATCAAACTTTTTATGCTTAAAAATCTGACAAAAGACAGGGGGCAGAATATATCCATAGGCCTGAATACGGATTTTATCAAAACAGCAATACTGGACAAGATAAGCCGGATTTTCCTTTTTTTCAGTATATGCCTGATTTTTATCGGTCTCGCATGGAGGCTGAAGTCGACATATTTGGGAAACATTCCTGCCTTACATTTTGTTTTGATGCTGGCCTTGCCTGTGTTCCTGTATTACTTTGTATATGTGCTTCGGATTTTCATTTCATCCTTTTATTCCGTATTGATTCTTGCCGGCGGCTTCAATATGGTGCTGATCATTACGTTCGCAATCAATATAGTCATAATGATATGCAGCATAATCTACATAGCAGCAAGTAAATAAAAAAAATCAAAAATTATTATAATTGACTTATTTGTTTGACATTTGTTTTCAATAAAATATCATTATTACAGACATGAGGTCTCAAAAGTCTGTAAACAGGGGGTTTAGCTTGACAGCTCGGTACAAGTCGGCCCCTTGTTTCCATATATGGTGTGCACTGTTGCAATTCCTGACCCCATGTTGAAAAAAAATTAATTCCAAATTTGGAGAAAAAAAATGAAAAGATTTTTCGGTTTTATTTTTGTCGTTTGCTTCTTTTTGTCATTGACTTATTCTTCCTTTTCAAAAGAATACAGGGCGGCAGTGAAGGAGCTTCCACCGGTTACCGATAATTTTGTCAATATTTTGAAGGCTGTTGTAGAGGCCACAGGCAATACAGTGGATGTTCAGGTCGTTCCTCCTGCAAGGGCCGATAAAATGATTTCGGACAGAGAAGTTGATATCCAGTATCCGATTATAATCGAGCCCGATAAAAATAAAAGGGAAAAACTGAATTATGATTTTTCCGGCGCAATAACCTATCAGGTGGCGTTTGTATTATACACGACCAAAAACAAAAAGATTGATGTCGAATCAATCAGAAATGGCAATCCGAAAAAATACAAGATTGAAGTCGATACTTCAAGAGTGGGGGATTATGATTTTCCCGTGATTCCGACGACCAATTTTGAGACAACGATGAAAAGGGTTAATGACGGCTCAATCGACGGAGCAATATTGTCCCAGAATACCGGTGATCCTTTTATCAAAAAATTGAAATTGACAAATATCAAAAGACAGCTCTGGTATAATTATGAAGAGACATTTTCGATTCAAAAGGGTGCAAAGGGAGGAGAGGTCGATAAAATGCTTATCGAAGGAATGAAAAAAATAAAAGCCAACGGTAAATATGATCAAATAGTCGGGCCAATGGCAAATGCATCGAAGTATAATGACTGGCAGCCATAATGATAATAAAAAAACGGCTTGTTTGACAAGCCGTTTTTTTATGCCCGGCGAGTGTCGTTGAATCATTCTCGAGTGTGCCGGCGGCCTCAATAAAAAAGGCTGCATCGTTATAAAACCGGTGCAGCCTGTGACCAATTGTCAGTATAAAAGTGGAGTTTTATCTTTTTTTTCTGATAAACATGACATATACAAGGGATCCGGCAATGACAACTGCTATTACGATGATAATTATTACCATGAATAACGGTATGCCTGCCTTTTTCTCGGATTTGCCCTTGAATATTTCGCCCGGTTTGTCCTTCATGAAATATCCGGCGAGGAACACAAGCGGGGCGTTGTAGTCAATCGCATATTCATTGCATGAGAATGATTCGTAGACATCCCTGTAACCCCTCGGCCCCTGTCCCCTCTCGTATGTGCCGTCTTCAGCATTGTTGTTCGGGCCGCCTACCATAAGTCCCGGGATCAGTTTGCCGGTTGCTATTACATACCTGTGATGCGGGTACCTTACGCCGTCGGCGCCTATGCCGGTAATAAATGATTTGCTCAATGCATTTACACCGAGGATGTAATCCAGCTGATCCCTTGCTGCCTGCCTGTAGGCTTCGTTTTTGAAAATATTGTATGCAATGACAAGTGAAAGAGCCTTGGCACAGGCATTCTTGTTTGATGCCCATGTGAATTCGCTTGAAGAGAGAATGCTTCTGTAACCGTCATTGGATATCCTTTCAACAATTTTTGAAGAATTATCCTGGATCAGGTTTTTTATATCCGTTTTCACGTTTTCAGGTGTTTTTTGATTGAACAGTAACGCATATAATCCGAGGAGATATGTGTTATCCCAGCCGATGACCGGGTAATCATAATTGTTGCCCTTGAATTTCATCGCATTTTTATAATACTTGCCTTCACCTGTCAGCCTGTAGAGTTCGCAGAATGCCCAGAAAAATTCATCGTTGACTCCGCCAGTTCTGTATAAGCCGGTGTTGTCTTTGGATGCCCAGTAAATTTTGCCCTGGTTTTCCAGCAGGAATTTACCGGCATTAATTGCTGCTTTCTTGAGCTCCTTGCCGTAATCCGGCAAAGCTTTTTCGAATATTCTTGCCGCATACGCCATTGTCC
>JBJKSS010000382.1:0-15490 GCA_046703745.1 Spirochaetota bacterium | reverse complement strand
GCCGATCATCTGTTTAAACTCCAGTTCGGTCAACCTGTAGGAATTCTCAATTTCAAGGCAGGAGTATTTCAAATTCTCCAGTGTGGCCTTTGCCGAAAGTTCGTCTGCCCTGGTGCTTGCTCCTATGTCCCTTGTTATCACGGCCTGAGCATATCTTTTTTCAGCGGCCTCTGTTTTTTCATTTAATATTTCAGTGTTTTTCCTGATTATGATGAGTGAATAATAAATTTTCTTTACGTCCCTAGTCATTTTTTTTTCAGCCATCTCAAGTGAAAGCTTGCCGTTTTTCCAGTCAAGCACCGTATCGTAAACATCAAAAATCATCCGTGCATTAAACGTAAAATTAATATTAAGATCAATGCCTGCCGACCAGTCTGGAATGCTCGGGTTGAAAACATAATTGTCGTTAACAATCGATTTCTTGGTCAAAGAGTTATCATCAACATGATTCAGGGAAAAGGCAAGGTTAACGCTGGGAACGAACCTGTCGCCGCTTAGGGCCATGGCCCATTTGTAGTCGTCAAGCCTGACCTTTTCCTTTTCAATACCAAGGTTGTTTTTCAGGGCCATGCCGACAGCGGTTCCCACATCGAGTTTTAACACGCTCTTTTTATCCTCTGCTGCATGGGACAAAACAACATTGAAGATCAGAAGCAATATAATAAATAATTTCTTCATTCCAATTCCTTTAGAAGCCCTAATCTTCTTTCCTGAGAAAAAAATCAATCAGGCTTTTCTTTCCCGTATATATCCTGGCTTTCAGTTTCAGTCCGAAAATAAGTTTTTTTGTTTTTATATCGTTGAGGTCCCTGATCCTGAAGAACGGATCGTCGATAAGCACCTTGCCTGTATAGCCGCTGGCATCATCCCTGCTTTTTGTTTCCATAAGGCTCACCAGACGCCCTTCGAAAGTCCTGTACCTTGTGTAAGGCACGGCATCAACGAAGATTTTCACCTTCTGGTTCAATTCCACCTTTATTATCTTTTTCTCCGGAATGTAAACTTCAGCGTAAGCATCGTTATTCGCAAATATCTTCTGGATCACATCTCCGGAATTGTAGAACCCTCCTTCCTTTATCCGGCTGTCCTCGTCGACCACTATGCCGTCTATCATTGAAAACACGCTGCACTTTTCTATCTTGTCCTTCATGCTCTCGATTTCAGATGCAATGGCTTTCAATTCCTTTTTGAGCTCTGAGAGTTCATTGGCAGCGGACATAACTTTTTCATCCTTGGAAAAGTTATCCTCGTAGAGCTTGTAAACCTCGTCGTCGTATTCTTTCTGCGAAATAATGTCGTTGTCTTTTTTGATCTTCAAGTCGTCAAGATCTCTGGACATTTTGGAGTTAAAAAACGTTTTTTCCTTTAAAAAAAGTCTCAATTTATCCTCAAGTGATAAAATCCTTGTTTCCTGAAGCTCCTTTTTGCTCATCAATTCTTGCAGATCAAGCTCATACTCCTTCGAATCCATCTCCATGACAAGGTTACCCGCTCTCACAATTTCACCGTCTTTGTAAAAACATTTTTTTATCACACCGGAAATTTTTGGTGATATGACCTGGTATTCCGCCGGCTTGATCTCGCCTGTAACTTCCACATAATCCACATTGTTAATGACGATGAACGCAGTTACGACAGAGACAAAAATCAGCAGTACCGTGAGGAGTATCAACTTGAGGTATTTAAGCGGGTTTTTATTTGCCATTGTTATTTCCTTACATCGATAAATAGCTTGAATACATCTTGCTGTAATACGAATCTCTTCTTCTGACAAGTTCATCATGTCTGCCCAGTTCTACGATCTCCCCTTTTTCCAAAACTGCAATGCAGTTTGCATGCTTGATTGTAGAAAGCCGGTGCGCGATTATTATCGAGGTGCTTTTTTTCATAAGATAGTAAAAAGCCTCCTGTACCTTCTTTTCCGTCTCGATGTCGAGATGGCTCGTTGCCTCGTCGAGTATCAGTATTTTCGGTTTTTTCAATATCGCCTGGGCAAGCGCAACCCTTTGCTTCTGCCCGCCTGAAAGCTTGGTGCCCCGTTCGCCCACTTCCGTGTTGTATCCATCCGGCAGTCCCATAATGAATTCATGAGCGCAGGCCATTTTGCATGCGGCTTCTATATCTGTCTTTTTTTTGGTTGTGGAACAAAGCTTGAGATTGTCGATTATCGATCCTGAAAAAAGATATGAATCCTGCAATACCATGGCAACATCGTCTCTGAGATTCTTCACGCCGTATTCCCTTATGTTGACGCCGTCAATGAGTATTTCGCCTTTTGAAGGAAGATAAAAATTCAATATAAGGTTTGCGAGTGTTGATTTGCCTACGCCGCTTCTTCCAACGAGGGCAAGCGACTGGCCCTTTTCAAGTTTGAAATTTATGTTATTCAGAATCTGGTTTTCTCTGATGTATCCGAAGCAAACTTTTTTAAAATGGAGGGTCCCTTTTTTCATCTTGATCTCTTCACCCTGAACGTGCTTCTCCTCCTGTTCCCTGATTAATTCGTCAAGTCTTTTCAGGACGACAATGTTCGTCTGAAGCTTTACGTTTATGTCTATCAGCTGTCTCAAGGGGATTGTGACCCTGCTGATTATCATCTGGTATGCCATCCAGTCGCCTATCGTCATTTTCCCGCTGATGACGAGCAACCCTGCAACACCCATTATAAGAAATGTTTCAAGGTTGCTGAAGAATGCATTCAGTATCTTCAGCCTTGAAAACATCCGCTTGAATTTGAATTCCACCTGCCTGTATTTCAGTCTCAGGAGAAGGTACTTCCTGTAAACCTTCGACTCAATACCGAATGCCTTGATGGTCCTTATCCCGAAAACCGCCTCTGTCTGTTCGGAGCTCAATGCCCTGTCCACGTTCCACCTTTCCTCCTCGTTTTTCCTCGAGACCTTGCCCTGGAAATAGTTGTTAACCAGTGAGATGGGAATGAAAAAAACGCTGATCAGCACAAGAAACGGGTTGATTACAAGCCCGGCTATTATGCTCATCAGAATCACCGAAATATTGTTGAGGATATCGAAAAGAAAAAGGTTTATTATGTTGAGCATTGATATGGAGTCCAGCACCCTTTTCAGAATTTCTCCGGCCTGATGGTTGTCGAAATAAGACATCGGCAGCTTGAGTATATGAAGGTATAGATCCTTCTCAATGTTGTAGCAGAGCCTGCTTGCAAGGAAGCTGTAAAGATAATCCCAGAGGGTCAGAACAAATTCCGTCAGAAATGATGTGACGACTATCGCTATGATGATCCTTATTATCAGGCCCAGATTTTTACCGACAAGCCCGTCATCTATGAAATGCTTCTGGAAAAAAGGTATTATAAGATAGAGAAGATTGATTACAAAAAGACAGAGTACCGCCTGTATCAAAACCGGCAGAACGGGTTTCACGTAATTTTTAAAATGAGGAATGAAGATGCTTATGATTTCCCTGATCGAGTATTTATTTGGAGAGTCGTTTATGTTTTGATTCTCCGTATTCATGACTTGAGTCTTTGCTTTCATGCAGTCTTGATCCTGTTGTTGTTTTCCTTCTGCCGCTCCTTTTCTGCCTTGAGGAATTTCATCATCTTGCCCTGGTCGAGTCTTTTCGACATAGGGTAATACTTCACGTTACACGCATTATTCTCCTGGAGCTGGAGCCAGATATCAAGGTCGGTTTTTTCAACATAGTCGTTAATGGCCAGCACGAAGTCCTTCTGGAACGAGTTTTTCAGGATCATTTTCTTGATGTAATCAAGCCTCTCGGGATGGGGGATATTCAATTCGTGCTGCTTTATATCCTGACCCATGAGCATTTTGTCATCCGATATTTCTCCCTTTAAAAACTGGAATGCAAATTTTTTCCTCATTTTTATCGAACGCGGATGCTTGGCAAGGAAATACTCCAGGTTCCTGTCATAGCCTGTGATATTTTCCTTTTTTATTATGAGGTAGTTTCGTTCACCATGGTACTGATGGAGCACTTCCAGCTTCGAGTTTACGACTATCCGGATATTTTTGTCAAAAAGGGCGAAGCCGAGCTCTATGTCCTCAACCCCCCAGCTTTTGAAATTCTCATCGAACCCTCCGGCCAATTCGAGCCATTTTTTAGGCAAGGCAAGATTGCAGCTGTAGACCTGTGTCCATGGCAGCATAATTGCATTGGCGTTATACGACGTTGATTCATAGAGGAAATACCTGTATTCCAGGATGTCAAAATTTTTTGGATCAAATTTAAAATTTTCAAACACCCTGCCCGGTCTGATGTCGCTGAATGCTACTGGCCTGTCCAGCATGAGCCTGTTGCCGAGTACAAGGATATCAGAGCTCATGGAAAAACACCTTTCAAGCTCCAATAGATAATCGGGCTTCACAAGAATATCAGAATCAATAAACGCAATGTACTCTCCTGAAGAATTTTTCCAGCCGTGGTTCCTCGTCCTTGCCCTGCATGAGTCGGCGTCCCTCTCGAGATAAAGGTATTTAAGAGTATAATTTCTGTTCACATCTTTTATATAATCAAATGTATTGTCAGACGATCCATCATCAGAGATGATTACTTCATAGTCATCTTTCCCGAAATTTCTCTGATAATTAAGTGCCTCGAGGGTGTTCCTGAGAAGCTCTTTGTTGTTGTAAGTCGGTATGACAATTGAGTATTTCATTTTTCAAACTCCATGAAGATATAGTAGTACGCATTTTGAACAAACAGGCATGAGACCCCGGCTTATGATCCCCCTGGCCCGTCTGAAACCAGGACTGTTCCAGATTTCAAAAACGCTCTGCCTGTTAAGGTCACCGATTTCAAATTCCGGGAAAAGCTTGCAGACCGTTACCTTTCCATCCGGCATGACATTCATCCTGTTCGTGATGCCGATGCACCTTGTCCTTTTTTGAGCCGGCGTTTCTTTACCGATTATGAAATTCCTCATTTCGGCTGTCTCAAGTGCGGGCTGGTAACGCATTCTTATTTTCCAGACCCTGGAATTTATTTTTTCAATATCATCAAGCAGCCTCTCCATTACACCCGGATCCAGCCTGTAACTGTAGGAATGCCAGCTTGCTGACTTTTCATCATCCAAAGCTCTCAGCCAGCTGAAATTGCTTTTAAAAAAATCATCCATCTTCCGGGACATTTCCCCGCTGATATACCATGGAAAGCAGAAGTACAAAGTGTTTATCCCGATTCCCTCGAACATGACAGCAAAATCAAAAAGCTTGCCCGCCATTTTTTCGCTTATCGTACAGTTAACCGACACTTCGCCCCTGAATATTCCCTTCCGCTTCAGTTCCATAAGAAGAGCTATGTTCTTCATCACCTTCCCGTATGTTCCCCTGCCCCGCACCGAGTCATTCTCATCCTCGAAGCCTTCGACGCTTATGAGCATGGCAAGGTTGGACGATATTTTAACTATGGCATCAAGTTTCTTTTCTATGTCTATGCCGTTCGTGCAGAATACGGTCCAGCGCCGGTCTTTCTCAAGCATGTCGGACATTTCTTCCAGTCCGCTGTAACAGAGGGGTTCTCCTCCCCAGAGATAGAGGTTTGATTTTATACCTGATGTTTCACCAAGAATCTTTTTTATTATTCCGTGATCAATTTCCCTGTCATGCTCTGACTTTTCATACTTGTTAAAAAAACCTTCCTTGTTCCACTGGAAACAGTGCCTGCACCTCAGGTTGCATTTGTTGGTAAGCTGGATCCCGATCTCATCCGGCAGTTCCATTGCAAAATAGGGATCCTTAATCAGGCTGTTTTTCCCGACCGACATGTTCCGTATTGTGCGCTTCAGTCTTTGGAATGATTGAGGATCAAATTTTATTTCAGTTTTCGGCTGCATTCTTTTCTCCGTAATTTTTAAAAGTTTCGTCGGGAATCATCCGGAATTCCTTATTATATAATCGCTGATGTAATCTGCGCCGCATCCGGCGTTCAGCAAATTGGCATGGATCCTTGAGAGTCTCTCGAGTGAAAAACCGCTTTCTTTCCACTCCTCGTAATATATGCCGAAACCCAGATATTCCCAGAGCTCGGCATTTTTTTTCTCATAGTCACCGAACGGGTCGAGCATGACAAGCGGTGTGGCAGATGAAAGTGAGTCAAGCAAAGTCGCTCCGCCGGGTTTACTGACCACTGCACTGCTGACGCTTATCACATCGTAAAGTTCGTGATGTTCCGGCTTGTTCCTGAAAGCCGGGCTCTCGCCTTTTTTTATCTCGCAGAAGGGAGGAAACTCGTGGAAGCCCGCGGCATTCTTCATCCATGGAGACCATGACGGATCAATCATGAAATACCTGTTGCCGCTCTCTTCATTCCCGGATGCTTCTGCCACGTCATACGCCACGATGTCCATCAGAAACCCTTCGTTTTCAAGTTCCGGTATCACAGTTTGATATGTACCCATTCCCCAGCCTCCACCGTGAACGACAAGCCTTCCGTTCCTATCTCCCCATAAAACCGGTTGTTCATTATTCACAGGAATTTTATAATCGAGTTTTTTTTCATACCATCTGAAAAGCCATATATAGTTGTGCATCGAACTTTCTTCCGCGAAGTTTTTCCATGAAGCTGAGATATCCGCATCCATATGGATTATGTCAATGTTAAGTCTTTTGCCTTCCAGCCGTTTTGCATATTCCACGATGACGGGCATCCAGAACCCTGAAAAAACTATGAAATTGCGCCTGTCTTCATTCTCCCATCCATCTAACATTGCGTTTATCTTTTTATTGTCGCAGCTGGGCAGAAGATCGGTGGCCATTTTCTGGCCCGTTAGTGCGAAGCGAAAATTATTGTGGAATGCCTTTTTGTTGTCTCTTATTCTTGATATCTTCTCGTCCTTCAGAAGGTTTTCAAGCACCACAACATCTGTGGGGACCCGATTATTTTTCAGCTTGTTGTCCACAAGCATCGCCGGGATATACACGCCTAGCGCTACACCGGAACACAGAACTGTAGTTTTTGAATCAATCATGCTTTTTCTCCTGAAATTTGATTGTTGAAAATTTCTCATCCTGTCCGAATTCATCACCGATTTTTGACATCCATCCGCTCACAGGAATACCCTGCGGACATTTTTTTTCGCATGATTTGCATCCGGTGCAATTTTCTGGCCGAACTGAAGCATTGAGGAAAGCCCTGTACATGATCTGCGCAATTTTCATTTTGCCGTACATGTGGGCCTTGTTGTAAATATGGAATATCTGGGGTATGTTTATTCCTGCGGGGCACGGGGTGCAGTAATTGCATTCATTGCAGGATATAGCGGTCAAATTCAGAAAAATTTTCCTGGCTTTCGCAAGAAACTTTATTTCATCTGCAGAAAGCCTGTCGGTTTCAGAACCGCACGCAGATGCGATGTTTTTGTCCACCTGATTCATTATCCTCATGCCGCTTAAAACCGCCGTTACTTCCGGCTGGTTCCAGAGCCATTTAAACGCCCAATCTGCCGGTTCCCTTTTCGTCTCATGGCTGTCGAAAATTTTCTTTACCTCGTTTGGAGGAAGAGCAAGTTTGCCGCCGAGAAGAGGCTCCATCACAACCACTGCCAGCCCTTTCGATGATGCATATCTCAGGCCCATAGCCCCTGCCTGGCTCTCCGTATCAACGTAATTGTACTGGATATAGCAAAACCCCCATTTATCGTATGCATCGACAATCTTCCTGAAGCACTCGAAATCACCGTGGAATGAGAATCCTATACTTCCGATCCTCCCGTCCTTCATGGCCGCTTCCACCCTTGAAAAAAAATCGACGTTCATCATTATATTTTCCCAGATGTATTTGTTCAAGCCGTGGAAAAGATAAAAATCAATGTGTTCCATTTTCAGTCTTTTCAATTGCTCGTCAAGGTACCTGTCAAAATCTGATTTTTTCTTTAAAAGCCAGACGGGAGACTTGGTTGCGATCCTCACATTTCTGCCGTAACCGTCTTTAAGCGCCTTTCCGAGTGCAACTTCACTTTCTCCGTTATGGTAAGTGTAGGCCGTATCGAAATAATTTATCCCGTTATCAACCGCATGGCGTATCATTCGTATTACAGAAGGTTCATCGACTTGCCCAATTGCCGCATTGACGTTTTTTACCGGCAGCCTCAAGCATCCGAACCCGAGTATCGACACATCCCAATCCAGTTTTCCAAATTTACGGAACAGCATAATTATACCTTCATAAACAAACGGATGAAACGTTATCCGTCATTTCATCGCTCTTTTTCATTTTCTTTCCCAGATATAATTTTGCCGTCTTCTGGTCAATTTTTTTGGAAATCGGACAGTACCTTGCCTTTATGCTGCCGTTTTCTTTTGGAAGCTGTATCCATATATCAAGATCCGTATCTTCGATATAATCATTTATGACAATAATAGTCTTTTTTCTATCCATAGCCTTCAAAATAAGATTCTTCAGATTATCAAGCTGTTTTTTGTCCCTGAAATCAATGCCGATGTATCTTGCATCTTCATCAGTAAACGCCTCGTCATTTGATATTTCACCTTTCATGAATTTGAAGGAGGATTCCCTTGACATTCCGATCGCAACAGGGTGCTTCGAAAGAAAATATTTAATGTTCCTGTCGTAGTCCGGGATTTTTTCTATATCCATGACAAAATCGTTGCCTGTGCCGTGATACTGGTGAATGACCTCAAGCTTGGGGTTTATAACGATTTGAATATTATTTTCAAGCAGCCTGTAGCCGAGCTCTATGTCTTCAATCCCCCAGCCCCTGAAGTTTTCATCGAACCCGCCAGTTATTTCAAGAAATCTTTTCGGCAGGGCCGCGTTGCAGCTGTAAAGCTGCATCCATGGATACTGCACCGCATTTATATTATAAGAAGTGATTTCATAAAGGAAATGCCTGAACTCAAGAATATCCGGCCGTCCCGCATCGAACCTATTTTTTTTGAAAATTACGCATGATGTTATGTCATCGTACGAATTGGGTTCATTTAAAAGAAGCCTATTGCCTATAACGGCGATTTCACCGCTCAAGTCGAAGCACCTGTCCAGCTCTGAAAGATAATCCGGCCTTATGATTATGTCAGAGTCAATAAATACCACAATTTTTCCTTCGGCTCTTTCCCATCCGCGGTTCCTCGTTCTTGCCCTGCATGATGCCTCACACCGGTCAAGATAGATATACTTCATGTCATAATTCCTGTTCACACCCCTTATAAAATCCTGAGTATCATCGGCTGATCCGTCATCAACGATAACGGCTTCATAATGGCCGTAGCCTGCCTGGTAATTAAGAGCCTCAAGAGTGTTTTTCAAAAGTGCCCTGTTGTTGTATGTCGGGATGACAAAACTGTATTTCAAAGCAGATGTTCCCATTTATTGCCGCCTGTTTTTCAAAACAATGAGGAAGCCGTTGGCGGTCAGAGTCTCATCGCCTTCGTTGTATTCATCCGAAACAAAAACAGCATTCTCCAGTTTCTTTGCCCAAAGCCTTAATTTTTCTTCATTGAAAGAAACATGGTGTTCCCAGTAAGGATCCGGAGTATCCTCAAACGGAACATGAGCGATGAGGACTTTTCCTGTTTTCTTCCATAAACCCTTCAAAACTGAAAACGACACGTCATCATCACTCATGTGCTAAAGGACGTCATTGGCGATTATTACATCCGTTACCGGGGCAGCTTCGATATCTTTAATCAAATCGAGCTTCATAAAATTTATGGGTTTGTATGTGGGGTTCTCTTTTCGTATTTCCTCTATGAATTCCTCACCCGTCCAGCCTATGTCGGATGCGATAATTTCAAATATATCGAGGCCTGCCGCTTCTTCCTTTGTAAGGCTGCTCAAAAGCAGGGGAAATTGTGCGACATTTGTACCTACGTCATGGATTGAAATTTTATTTTTTTTGAAAAGCCTTGCAAGTATCATGATCTCGATGAAATAGAGCCGGCTGAACATTTCAATGTTTTCGTAATGCTTTTCTTCTATGCTGTATTTTGTGAGACTCTTCCCTGTTCCTGCTTCCCGGCGTTCAAGGTAATTCCTTACATACTCCCTGTGGCTATTGTAATAAGCTTTAAGCCCAACGTTATGTTCCGTTATACCAAGCTCATCGGCGATGACCCTGCTTATGCATTTATTGGCAAGGGTTGATGACCAAAAATCGAATTGCATGAGTATTTCAAGATTATGCTCCCTTGCATAGGCATGAAGCTCGAGCATGATGATGAAATCGAGATCCGAATTTATAGTATTCTGGCCGAGAGAAATTAATTTAGCGTCGGGAGACAGGAACACGCCGAACAATCCGGGGGAATGCTCGAAATAAATTCCCTTGAAACAGGAGCCAGAAAGATCGGTCATTTTAAATTTCATTTCTATAAATCGCTCTTTCAGTGAATCAAGCTTCTCACCCTTCAGGGCACCGATGACATTGAATTTTCTTTTGTTAAAAGTCTGCCAATTAAAATCCATTTGAACCTTGAAATCAAACTTTTTTACTATGGTATAAATATCGCACCAGAATGATACATCATTGGGTTTAAATGAACAGCCTTCGGACTTCATGGCAAAAAGGTCCTCTTTGTAAAAGCCGGCCATGTCATAGAGAAGGTATTCCATATTCTTCAACAAAAGTGAAAGGGAGGAACCATCAATGGATACGAGGTTTTCTATGCCGTTTATCTTTCCGAACAGGGCAAGTTCCTCAAAGTTATGCTTCCATGTGTCAGTTTCCTTTTTCGGAGCAATGAACAGCCCGGTGAAATCCGTGGAACATTCAAAGTAAAATCCCCTGTAATGTTTTGTCGCAATACAGATTGTTACATTACAGAGACTGCCGAGACGTTCTTTCAGGATTTCCAGATTATCGGGATGAATGCAGCCTATGGCTGTAATTTTTCTATCATTAAAAGTTTTCCAGTCGAATTCCACATAGACCCTGAAATCCAAATTTTTTACAGTTGAATAAAATTCGTTCCAGATGTTAACCCTGTCAGGATTAAAATTACATCGGTTGTTCATATCGATCACCTTTCCTATCTCATCATTCACCTCAGACTTAATCATTTCCATATCCCTGATTTTTGCATACATGTCGCACCACTTTAAAACCTTGCCGGAGCTGAAACAGTATTGAGTGTTCTGAAGTTCTGCAAAATCATCAGCCGTTATCCCGAGCATCTCGTAAATGAGGTTTCCCATCTGCTTCATAAGCATTTCTTCGGAATGACAATCGAAACCCGAATTACCATGTATTTTTTTTCCGAAATATTTTTCAAGTTCGGTGAAGTCCTGCTTAAGTGACAGAAAATTCTTTTTCGGGGAAATAATCAATCCCCTGAAATCTCCGGAAGTTGTTAAATAAATTCCCTTATAGCTGTGCGTCTCGAAATTTTCGGTCCTATAACGAAGAATGCAAAGTGCATTTTCCAATTTTTCCAGATTGTCGATGTGAGCCGTCCCTGCAACCTGGAAGGTCCTTTCCTTGAAGGTTTTCCAGCCGAATTCAACATAAACCCTGAATTCCAGTTTTTTTATAATGGAATAAAATTCATTCCAGGAATCAATCATGACCCGGTCAAAGTCACATCTTGTATTCATAAACACCTCTGTTAAATCTTGTGCTCATTGATTTTCCCTTGCTACAATCATATAGCCGGAGGATGAAAGAGGATTATCATCGTCATCAAAATAAGAACTGGAGAGCGATCTGCCACCTGTCAGGGCGGATGCCCATTTACTTATGTTATTTTCATCCGGTATCTCAACGGATGCATTCCTGGAATCCAGCCTGTTAAAATGCACAATCAGCATGGAACCTGTCATGTTCCAAAGTCTTTTCAAAACATCACACAACGCATTTTCATCACATTGAAATTTTGTCATTTCATTGGCCACAATAACATCCGATCTGCCGGTTGATGCATCCAATATCTCAAATCCGCTTTTCACCAATTTTACAGGGATTTGATTTTTTATCCCGGTTATTTTACTAATAATATTTCTTGCTGTGATTCCGCCATGGGAAGTATAAACGCAGGATACATTCAAACCGAACAGGTCGTCACCTGTCAAAGCGTTCAGCAAAAGAGGCCATTGTGCGGTATTTCCGGCATCGTATATAGATATTTTCCTGCCAGGGAAATATCCGGCTATAATTTTTATCTGCGTATAAAAAACCCTGCTGGCTCTTTCAAAAAAATTCTCTCTCCCCGATCCGGTATTGCAATGCCCCTTTTTTAAGCAAATATAATGTTCAAGGTATTCTTTATAAGAATTTTTAAGTTTTTGGAAAAAAAGCTGAAGCAGCGGAATACCGGCTGCATCCGATATAACAAAATTCTCCTGTCTTGAAAGTGATTCGCATACTGTATTATCCAGAAGTTCAATACCATCGAGTTCTCTTTCCTTTCCGCATTTTCTTAACTCATATAAAAGAACATCCTTCCTTGACTCGTTAAAATCACGGGCTTCGGTAGACATGAAAATTCTTCTGGGTGAAATGATAAGTCCCTTCCCATCCCTGTGATCCGAAAAATATATACAAAGATAATGCTCTGTCTCGATTTTAATAACTTTGAGATTTTTATCCATCAGAGAACGAACCAATGAATCAAGGTTGTTTTCACTAACCGCTCCCAGCACCTTATATGCCTTGTTTTCAGAATGCAGCCAGCCGGAATTGATGTATACCTTGAAATCCAGCATATCTGCCGTATTCTTCACCATATTGTAAAAATCAACACCTGAGAATCCTTTATCTGTTATCCTGACAGCAACAAGATAACCTTCGTGTATCAGGTTGCGGTACCTGTCATAGGGATAAATATCAGAGATAAAATGAGCATCAGGAAGTCTGAGAGCCCATTGCCTGATTTTCTGTTCGTCAAATGTCACACAATGTCCCCATGAAGGATCAGGATCTTTTTCATAGGGCACATGGGCAATGAGGATTTTTCCTGTTTTGTCCCACAGGTTTTTCAAAACAGCGAATGAACTTTCATCATCAAGAAGATGCTCCAGGACATCATTTATTATTACTACATCCGTTTGGGGCACCTTGCCGCTGTCATTGATCAGATCAAGGGTTATAAAATCTACAATCCTGTTTTCCGGATTTTTCTTCAATATTTGTCCCGCAAAAACATCACCAGTTAATTCAATGTCCGAAGCAATTATCGTTTTAAAATTTGATCCATAAACATCATTCACTGAAAGGCCGCTTAAAAGCACCGGCAGGTATCCAAGGCATGTCCCTGCATCATGGATGGAAAGATCCCCGCCGCCGGCAAGTTCTGCAATTAATTTTATTTCCCAGAAATAAATCCAGCTGAAATATTTTATATGATCAAAATTTGCAGGTTCCTCACTCAGGAAAGAGCTTGTCCTGTTATGCCGGAAATCCAGGAAATGCCTTTTGAATTCACAGTAGCTGTTTTCATATTCAATACAATCTATTTCATGCAATGTCATCGAAAACTTTTCGGCAATTAATTTCTTCAAATTCCCCCAGATAATCCCGAATGAATACTGGTCGATCATGGCCAGCTGCCTGATCCCTTTTTCCTTTCCGAATTCACGAAGTTCCTTGGCCATCCTGATGCTCATGGTCAGGTTCAGCGTATCCTGATCCGGAAAAATTTCAGAGCTTCCGGGAGACACTATGATACCTGAAAGTTCAGGCGATGCCTCGAAATAAATGCCTTCATAACCGGGTGTTTGAATATCAACTGTTTTATAATTAAAAATGGAAATATACTCCTTCAAACTGCAAAGATTTTCTGCATCTACCGTTCCGATAAATGAAAAGGGGATTTCACCTGTATATTGCATTTCGGCATTTGAATACACATTGAAATTCAGTCCTTTTAACCGGCTGGTTAAAAAGCCGTTAAAAAGTGAATACTGTGATTCAATGATTGCAGACTTTTCTGTCAACAACTGCAACTCCTTGTTTTGCTCAATTATAGATAGTAAACGACAGGGATTTTAAGGTATCCCTGCATCTCGAGTCCAGATCCAACCTGTCAATATCGTTATGCGAAACGATGGAAACATAAAACCTTCCCCTGTGCATCCTGCCGGTGTTCATTGTTCGCCTCATGTCACGGTTTATGAATAATGTATTGCATGACAGGGGAATGATTCCTGTTCCCTTACTGGGATCAAAAAGTATGCCTCTATCATTCAGTTCCATAAGAATGTCTTCAAACCGGACATCATTCTCAAAGCCGAGAGAAAAAAAAACGAAATAACTTTTTGATGAGAATCCCTCAAGGAATTTGTCAAGATAGTAATTAATAAGCCCCATTGCCTTCCTCGCGTTTATCTCCACCAGCGGCACTATATCGTCATTCTTCAAAATCATGGAATCTATACAGATATTTCCCGCATACCCGTCTTTTGCAAGTTCAACAGCGGCCTTGTTCATAACTTCAAAGTAACCCCTATCCCATAGAAAATTTATAAAGCAATCACTGGCAGACATCGAACCGGAATATGAAAAATTATTGTTTATGATTTTTTGAACCGAAAGAATATTGCAATTTCCAAACCTGTCTATCACCATCTGACATGAAAAATCATCGCGCTTGTCAAGATACGGCTCCAAAAGAAAGCAGGTGATCATGCCTTTTTCTTCCTGTGAAAATATATATTTTCCGATCATATCAAGCATCCTCTGTGATGAAATCAGAATGTTTCCCCTGCCTGAAACCCCGTACGGGTCCTTGATGAGAAATCTCCTGCCGCCGGTAAAATCCGGAGCTTCTTCCCGGAGTTCGCCACTGCTTCTGATTATTTTCCCGTACTTCCTGATACCGATACGATCGCTTAACTCGTGGGAATAAATTTTTGAGTTTACTTTTTTTACGATCTCGTACCCTGGATTATCATCGGTCATTCCCCAGTTCCTGCATGCCAAAGCCGTATGTGGAAGCACTGCATAAGGGCTGAAATATTTTTTATCTTTCAGCAAATTCCTGAAATACCGGCTTTGAAACTGCCCGCTCAAAAGTTCAAAGACGCATTTTTCATCCGAGCTATCCTGCTCTTTTTCAGGCTGAAGGTTTTCCGAATTGCAGTCAAAGGGAAAACCCAGATTATTAAGGTAACCTTTGAGAACGGGATTCATCCTGAATCTCGTCAGCAAAATATCGCCTGACTCACAAAGAGGGAACATAAGTTCATCCATTGAGGCCACAATATTGCCTGAAGAACCATCTGAAATTTCGGGAAGTTTCGCATAATTATCGTCCCCCCAGAATCTCTCGGCATCAAAAGTTCCCAAAAAAACAGTTTTTCCCATAATCAGCCGCCTTTTTTAATAATGTCCGGAATAAAAGTTCAGACATTAACCATAGTCAAAGTAAGTCCAATATCGATCCGTTTTATTTTCATTGCGTAACCTTCTTTCATATCGGTTCGCATAACGTCAATTTCATTTACTTCAAGCGGATTGAAAACATGGCGCTCACCCCAGTGTCCCTGCCGCAAATCATAGAGATTTAACTTAATAACCTTCTCGCCTGCTGTTATCCTC
>JBJKSS010000381.1:0-3751 GCA_046703745.1 Spirochaetota bacterium | reverse complement strand
TCCCTGTTACGTGGCATATACTAACGAAAAAACACATGAGATAATCAGGAATAATTTTCACAGGTCTCCCCTCTTTTCGGGCCGCATTAAGGGAACCGGCCCGAGGTATTGTCCTTCCATAGAAGATAAGGTTAAAAAATTCCCGGACAGGGACAGTCACCAGGTATTTATAGAGCCTGAGGGCCTCAATACGGATGAAATTTATCTTAACGGCCTTTCGTCGAGCCTGCCCGAGGATGTCCAGGATGCATATTTGAGGACCATCAAAGGCTTTGAAGAAATAAAAATAATCAGGCCGGCCTATGCCGTTGAATATGATTATTTAAATCCCATACAGCTAAAACCAACCCTTGAGTCCAAACTGATCAGCGGTTTATTCATTGCCGGCCAGACAAACGGCACCAGCGGATATGAGGAAGCTGCGGGACAGGGATTACTTGCGGGTATTAATGCCGCTGCTTTTGTAGAAGGAAGCAAACCCCTGATTTTATCGCGGGATGAATCATACATAGGTGTGCTGATTGACGATCTGACAACCGAAGGTACCGTTGAGCCTTACAGGATGTTTACATCCAGGGCGGAATACAGGCTCCAGCTCAGGAATGACAATGCCGATTCCAGACTGACAAAATATGCGATAGATATGGGACTGATCTCCCAAACCAAGAAAGAATTCTTCGAGAACAAAAAAAATGCCATTGAAGAGCTGACAGCCGGGTTTGAGCAAACAAAACTGACCGATGAAGATATAAACGAAATCAACATTCCAACGGTCAGGAAAGGAACCGACTGGTACAGATTCCTTAAAAATCCGGATGTTGATTTTATCGATGCTTATAAAATTTTCAAAAAACATTTTACAAGTTACAATATGGATCATTTCATGACCGCTGCAGTCAGGGTGAAGTATGAAGGGTATATAAAGAGACAGGAAAGGGACATATTGAAGCAGAAAAAATATGAGAGCCAGAAAATTCCAGAAGACATTAATTATGATGACATCAAGGGGCTGTCGGTGGAAGCGAGAGAAAAATTAAAGAGAACCGCTCCCCTATCCCTGGGGCATGCTTCAAGGATCAGCGGAGTAACACCTTCAGATATAACGGTGCTCTCGATATATTTATACAAAAAGCAGCATTGAAAAACCGGTCATTTGTGATTTATTTTCAAATTTTTTGCTATCTTTTCCAGGATATCTACAAGTTTTTCCCTTTCAACAATTTTTAGCATTCGTGTCTCAACGAATTCCTTTGCCGAATCGCTGAAAGCTCCCGCTGTTATGCAGATTCCCTTGTCAGCCTTTTCCTCTTTCAAAGTGTTATACAATTGCCTTACAACCATGTCCCCGACAGTTGTCGCTGATCTGATGAATACAAAAAAATTCAGTTCAAGGAAATTCCCGCTGGTCACCTCGACTACCATCTCGAGACTTCCTTCCTGTGTGGTTTTGATATTGAGAAATTTTACATTGCCTTTCAACGTAGCAAAATGTGCCACATAATATTTCGCTATATATTTGCAGATGTTGGTAAACTGGTTTATCGAACCGACAAGATACATCTCTAGAAGCTGGTTTTTGTTTACTATGGAATAATTCTGAAGCTTTTCCTGTACATCCTTGTATGTCGGATTGATATTTGCGGCCTTGTTCCAGTATTCAACCGCCTTGTGTATTTCATGCGAGCTGAAATAGGATTCGGCAAGAAGGTAATTAATTTCTACGAGTTTTTCAGGCTCCCTGAATTGCCCTGCCATAAGCGAATTCTCAAATTCTTCTATGGCCTTTACGAATAAATTCTGCTCCTTATGTATCTTACCCATTATGTAGAATGACTCGGCAGCATATTGTGACGATTGTTTGAGCCTGATAAAAAACTTCAATGCATCATCATACTTGTTGAGGTTGTAAAAGGAATAACCCAGAAAATAAAGAACTTCAAGGTCCTCGATTTTTTTTTCCTTCAGGTATTTCAGGAATTTTTCGGCAGCATTTTTAAACTTGTTAAGTTTGAAATAGCATATGCCGAAAGGTTTCAGCAAATCGAGATTTTCAGGCTCAATTTTATTGGCCAAACTGTAGTAAGTTTCGGCTTTTTCAAAATTGTTATCCTTCATCTCGATATCTGCAAGGTTCAAATTGGTCTCATAGTTTATGTCATCTTTTGATTTGCTTATTAAGAAATACTTCCGGGCATCCTCGACATTGCCGAGATGCATGTACGCACTTCCGATCTTGTTCAAATATTTTATTTCTTCATCTTTGGAAATATTCTGAAACCTGTCGAGGATGCTCAGGTATTCCTTGACAGCAGGCAGGTAGGATTTGTTTTGAATCAGCAGTTCAGCCAGTTTTTCCCTGGCTTCGATGTTGTAAGGATCCCTTCGGATCAGTTTGCGCAATTCATCAATGGCAATTAGCTTGCTTTCGGTAGAAATGGTTTTCAACTGTTTTTTGATTTTACTGTTTTTCCTTCTGGAAATGATAATGGATATAATCAGAATAAATACTGTAAATATGGCCAGCCATATTACAATGATGTACAAAAAATCCATCAGCTTTACCTTTCTTTTTTAATATTATATGTTCGGTTCATAACTCCATTATATGAAATTTATTGTTGAATTATACATAAAAGCATGCCCGCTGAATGTTAAACTCTATCATGCAGTAAAAAAGGATAAAAATGTTAAATTCCTTTAAGCATATCCGGTTTTAAATCGATAATGAAATTATATAATTATTTAATTTATTATCAAAATTAATTGTAAATATTAAAATTTATGTTATATAATATTGACGGAGAATAACTTTGGCAGCAAAAAATATCGGCATTAAACTTTACAATGATTCATTTGTCCCCGTCCTCAAATCCGGCGAAATCAAGGCTAAAAAGCTGGTATTAACCACGGTACGAAACAATCAGAAAAAAGCCATAATCGAGCTGTATGAAGGTACAAGCGATAAATGCATTCACAACGAATATCTCGGCAAACTGAACATTAAAATAGACAGGGAAACAAAAAAAGGCGACCCTGCAATTGAGGTAAATTTAAGGCTTGACGAAAACGGCATATTGTATGCAAAAGCCTGGGATACGGAATCAAAAGAACAAAGCGAAATACATATAGAACATTCAGGCATGAAAACCATTTTACCTGATACGATGAGCGACAGGGAAATCAGGAAAACCGGCGAGAAGCCGGCCAGGATATCCATCAACGACAATGAAAATCAGAATTTGTTCAATATCATAAGGACCGCATTGATAGTGTTGGCTGTTATACTGCTTCTGGCACTATTGATATTCGGCGGATGGTTCGTAAACAAACAGTTCAACCTTATCGCAATGCTTTCAAACAAAAACAGGGTTGAAAAGAAAGAGCCCGTTAAAAAGGAAAATACGCCGGTTAAAATGGAATCTTCCAAATCTTCATCTTCCGAGCCGGTTCAAAAGGAAAAAATCATAGGCGAAAAATCGCCTAAAGGCATAAAACATTACATAAGATGGGGAGACAACCTCTGGAACATCTGCAAAAAATATTATGATGATCCGTGGTATTATCCTGCACTTGCAGAAGCCAACAACATAAAAAATCCGAGATTGATTTACGCCGGTACAAATTTGATTATTCCGCCTAAATCAGATTTAAAAAGATGGGATTTCCGTTGAAAAATCAAGCTTTATTCCTATTCATCCTCCTGATAATAATTTTCGGGTGCAAATATTCCAATTATTCTAAAGATGAAATC
>JBJKSS010000380.1:0-6394 GCA_046703745.1 Spirochaetota bacterium | reverse complement strand
GTGTTGCCCTGATCGGGCCCGATGTTTTTTTTAACCGTTTGTCAATGAAGTCCGTAACTTTTTGATACAATCCGGAGACAGCTATTTTATTCAGAAAATTTGAAACGGCACCGACATTCTTGCTGATGGACATGTCGTTATCGTTCAATATTACAATAAGGGGAAGTTCGAGATGTCCGGCGTAATTCAACCCTTCGAATGCTTCCCCGCCGGTCAGTGATCCGTCGCCGATTACAACAATAACACTGTTGCTTCTGTTACTGATTTTATCGGCAGCCAAAAAGCCGAGGGCGGAAGATATTGAAGTTGAGGAATGTCCCGAATCGACAGGATCGTATTCCGATTCCTTACGCCTGGGAAAACCGCTTATGCCGTTTTTTTTCCTGATATTGACGAATTGTCTCGACCTGCCGGTAAGAATTTTATGGGTATAACACTGGTGCCCCACATCGAATATTATTTTATCTTCCGGTGAATTGAATACATAGTGAAGGGCAGTGGTTAATTCAACAACCCCGAGATTGCTTGCCAGGTGGCCGCCGTTTTTTGTCATTACCCAGATAATTTTTTCCCTGATTTCTTCACAGAGATTGGAGAGCTCTTTTTTGTTTAACTTTTTTAAATCCCGGGGAGATTTTATTTCATTGAGCATATATTTTCCTAAAAGGTTAGAATATCACGTTAAGTATCTTGTTGAAATAATATAGCATTAATTGTCTTTTTTTTGCATCTGAAAGTGTGGTTTCTGTTTTTTTGTCGGTTGTTGATTCGGGATTTATAACCGTTGTCTGCAGATCATTCGGAGTGATTATGGTTTTTGAATTGTCAAGCAGCGTTGTAATAGCCATAACCGGGTTCATCAGTTTGTTTGAATAAATTGAGTTTCCGCTGATATCTTTCATGTTGGCATCGCCGGTTATGTTTATCGTACTGACCTTATTGTCAATCGTTACCTGCCTGGTAGCCTGAATAGTGACATAATTGTTGTAAACCCTCAAGACCCTTCCCTGGATAACCGTATTGATTCTCAGATTATCTGTCGATTGGCTGTTCCCTGTTTCATCAGCCGACCCCTTGGGCATGAATGTGAAAAGCCCGGTTAATTCCTTGCCGGTCATATCGAAATTGTATGTCTTTAGAGTTTTGCTGTTTGATCTGTAGTCAATGCTTGATGCTTCGGTTACAATAACACTTACCGAATCCCCGGCCGTATAATTGATTTTTCTGCTGTAAATATCTTTTGCCCTGTCATCCCAGAGCGATTCAGCAGTAAGGAGCATTATTAATAAAAAAGAAGAAATGAATAATAACACGGATTTTTTCAAGATAAATCCTCCATTTAACATCATTATTATTTAATATCGGCTTAAATGATGAAAAATGATAAAAAAAATACCGGACACTCAAATTGACTTTATTACATAAATCCAACCAAGTCAAATCAAGCGCCCGATATTTACATAAAATTGAAAAAATATAATTACTCAGGCAGATTGTTAATCAACCGAACACTTAATTGTCGAATTCAGGCTTTGTTTAAACAAAGCGCATTGGCGGCAATTAAGTGCCCGGTTCCCGCTGAATAATAACGAAAAAAAACAAGAAAAAATTATTTTTTCTTATGTCTGTTTTTTCTGAGCTTTTTCTTTCTTTTGTGTTTGGCAATTTTTGCTCTTCTTTTTTTCTTTACTGAAGGCATCGTTAAACCCCATTTTTTATAGTTTTATAACAGCTAATGCCATTAATTTAGCCTGACAATGAAGGTAATGATTATACATATAAATTCGATTTGTTTCAAGACTATTTTTGCAATATTTTGATATTTTCTGCAATGAATTTTTTCATTTCATTATGCTGATTGTTTGAAAACCATCTCACATCATTCACTTTTGTGAACCACGTAATCTGCCGTTTGGCATAATTCCTTGAATTCTGCTTGATCTTTTCGATTGAATTTTCAAGGTTTTGCAGCCCTTCAAAATGATCGATGATTTCCCTGTATCCTATGGCCCTCAACCCCGGATCTGTTTTTTTGTATCCTATTGACATCAGGGTTTTAACTTCATCAACCAGTCCATTGTTTATCATATCGTCAACCCTTCGATTAATAATGCTGTAAAGTTCGTTTCTTTCCGCATTAATTCCGATGGTAATGAACCGGATGCCGGGGTTTTGGTTGTTCGATTTTAAAAAAAGTGAAAATTTTTTACCGGTTCCCAGCAAGACCTCAAGAGCTCTCAGGGTTCTCTGTGTGTCATTATGGTGGATCTTCGTGGAATAATCATAATCAAGCCTTTCCAGAAGTTTATACATCCGCTGTTGTCCGATTTTTTGCAATTTTGAATCCAGGCAGCTCTTGACAGCCGGATCGATTTTTGGAATATCCACCATACCGCGCATCAAAGAGAGGAAATATAGCCCGGTGCCGCCGACAAGAAACGGGATTTTGCCTCTGCTGTGGATATTTTTAATTATTTCTGATGATTGTCTTGAAAAATCACCGACATTAAATTGTATGTCAGGATTAATTATATCGATAAGGTGATGTCTGACTTTTTGTCGGTCTTCATTTGACGGTTTTGCCGTGCCAATGTCCATGTATTTGTATACCTGCATGGAATCGACCGAAATGATTTCACCATGATCTTGTGCCAATTCAATTGAAAGGGATGTTTTGCCTACGCCAGTCGGACCGAAAATGGCAACAGCAAAATCGTTCATCTGTTATTCTTCAATTTTATACAGAACTTTCTTTTTTAATACCTGTTTCAGTGCTGTGGGGACTATTTTACCCTTGTTTTTTTTCAGCTCTTCATCATCGGTTAAATTTATCTGGATCGCTCTCTTGATTGCAGCGCATGTAAGCTCGTACCTGTTGCCTTTAAAATCGATAAGATCATCTAAAGGAATAATCATCGAATCCTCCATTTATGATAATTAAAAGGGATGTCAATATAACCCAAATTTGTATAAAATGCAAGATAATTATATTAAATTAAAACGTTTTTACATAATTCAGGCATAAAAAAGGTTTTTTAATCTCAGGTAAGAATCATTAAGATCGTCATTGATGATGATGTAATCATATTTGTCTTTTTCTTCAAGTTCCTTTTTTGCTGTATTGAGCCTTTTTTCTATGATTTCCATAGAATCCGTCGATCTTTTTAATAATCTTTCCCTGAGTGTATCAAGGTTGGGGGGAGAAATAAAAATATATTTTGCCTTGATTTTTTTTGACATGAGCGTCAGGGCACCCTGGACATCGATATCAAGCAGAATATCGGTACCGGAATTAATTATTTCTTCAACCCTCTTTTTGGAAGTTCCATAATAATTGTCGTGTACTATTGCATATTCCAGGTAATTATTTTCCTTAATTCCAAGTTCGAATTCATTTTTATGGATAAAATAATAATCTGTACCATTGACTTCTCCTTTACGGGGCGGTCTTGAAGTATCCGATACTGAAAATTTCAATTTTTCTTTATAGTTTTCAAGAAGCATCTTAAGCAAGGTTGTTTTTCCTACGCCGGAAGGCCCGGAAACAACGAATATTTTACCTTTTTTTTTCAAAAAATTACTCCTCGTATTTTCAATTTATTTCCCCAGGAAATTAATATGTTAATTAAATTTCGATCTGAATTTCGTATTCTTTCATAAACTTTAAGCCTGGTTTATTGTTTGAACAAATGGCCTTAAGCGTCCTTGAAATTACTGCTTGATGAAAGCCTCTGGCTTATTGTTTCAGGCTGCATGGCAGTTAATACCACATGATTTGAATCAGTAATAATGATTCCCCTTGTTTTACGGCCCTGCGTTGCATCTATCAGCATCTGGTTTTGTTTTGCCTCATTCCTGAGCCTTTTCGATGAAGCAGAATCAGGATTAATTATACTGATTATCCGGTTAGCATGTATAACATTGCCGTATCCGATATTAATTAATCTGATCTCTGACATAAAACCCTCCAAATTTAATTATTATTCAATATTTCTGATTTGTTCCCTTATTTTTTCTATATCATTTTTAACGGAAATAACGCTTGGGGTTAATTCAACAAGGGTTATTTTGCTGCCGACCGTATTTATTTCCCTGTGCATCTCCTGGCAGACGAAATCTAGTTTTTTGCCAATTTCATTTTTTTCCTCTGCAATAAGGAGGAATTGCTCTACATGACTCTTCAATCTTGTAACTTCCTCATTAATGCATGCCCTGGTTACAAAGAAACCTGCTTCATTCAACAATCTTACCTCATCCACCGCTGTATTTCCCAGAAGTTCCCTGATCTTGGTTTTTGTATTATTGAAGATTTCCTTTTCCATTTTTGGAATTTTCTTTGATATTGCTTCAACATTCTTTGATATGCGTTTTATAATCGACAGAATATCCTTCTTGATGGATTCTCCTTCATTCTGGCGCATTGATATGATTTCATTGGTATTTTCTTCGAGGCTTTTTGCAACCAGTTTCCAGTATTTGCTGTAATCACGTTTTTTTTCGGACTGGATGATGTTGTCATATCGTGTCAGGTGGAATAATTTTATTTCGTCCCTTAAATTGAAATTTTTGATTATGCTGTTCAGGCCTTCTATATATTTTTCAGCGAGTTTCAGATCGACATTTACATCAAAAATGCTGTCTGTCAGTTTTAAATTAACTGAAATATCGACCTTGCCTCTCAATAATTTATTTTTGACAAGTTCCCTGATGCCGATTTCCATGGAATTCAAATGATACGGCAGATTTATGTTCAAATCAAGGAACCTGCTGTTTACTGTTTTTATTTCAGTTGTTATATATACATCTTCGTTCTGTGTTTCCCTGAAAGAGTATCCCGTCATTCCATACATATATTAATTTTTCCTTGTTATTTGAAATTAAAGAGCGAAATTATCATTATTTTAACATAATGTCAAAAAAAATAGCAAATTTATTTGAAATTTAAAGGATTTATTAAAAAAATGCAGAATATCATCGTTTTATAACCCATTTGCAAAATTTTCTCTCAGTGTATTGATAGTTTTATCAGAAGTGTTATCGTTTTTAACGATATTATTCCAGACAGGAAGGTATAGATATTTTAAATTGCAGGGTTTCTCAAGAGTTATGTCGACAGTTTGATTGATCCATGAAGTTTTTTCAGGAGAAAATTTGGTTGGCACACCGAATTTATCGGAAAGCTTTTTTAATAAAAAGTAATAGCCGATCCTGCTTTCATCTATTTTCAAAAAAATTTGGTACAAGCTGTCATGATCAAAATGAAAATATGCATATTTTATAAAACCGATGCCCTCAACCGAAATTATATCGGTATCGGGATCAAGCCTGGTAATTAATACTTCTTCCTTATTCTGTTCGAATTCAACGCTTTTTTTTAAAATTTCCTTAACCTGGGCCTGGGTCATTCCCAGCTTGATATCCTTGTAGCCGTTGCTCAATGGTTCAAAGGATAATAACAATGAAGATGAAATCATCAAAAAAACAATAAATAAAAATTTACACCTCATTCTTCAGTAAAACCCCGAGCTCGGTGTTAAGTTCATATTTATGAAAGCATTTTTCGCCGATATTGTTTATATAGTTGAAGTCGGAGTCGAGATTGGACATAAAGAAAAAATTGGTCCCGGGGTTCTTGTCCCTGATCTCGTCCTTTAAAGACAGGCTGCATCCGCCCGGTATCTTTACATTTGCAAGTACAAGATCATAATCGTCCCGTTTTAAAAGCGTTTTTGCCCTGCTCAGTGAATCAGCAGTAGCAAAAGAAACCTTTTTTATCATGTCAGTATTCATCAAATTTACCACAAAACCGCTGTCGTCATCAACTATTAAAACTTTCATCGACATTTTTTTTATCTCCCCGATATGCATGTTATCTGCATGAGTATCAAATATTATATCTTATTTTATTTTTCGGCAAGTAAAATATTTTGGATAAGCAAAATTTTATTTTAGACATATTTCGAAACTCCAGCTGCACTGATGCCGGGGACGGCGGGTGGCATTCCGGGAAACGGCGAATTAATACTGTCACAAAATGAGACAGTATTAATTATTATGGAAAAAGACTGCCTGTAAGGTTGCCTTTTTCATTTAATTGATGTATTATATTTTTTTGTTGCCAGGAGAAATATTGTCATGATGATCAAGGAAATCAATGAAAAGCTTTTTGAAAGCGTCAAGGGCATGGATTTCAAAAAAACAGCTGTCTATATCGAGCAGGCCAGGGTGGAATTAAAAAACAATATTCACAAGATAGACAGGAAAAAACTTGAAAATCTCAATAATGCTTACAATATTTTCAAGGTGATGAATACAAACAGGGAATATATAATACAGGAACTCGCAAGATATTTCACCCTGACGGACAATGTAAAGGCCGAATACCTCTTTAAAC
>JBJKSS010000379.1:0-2879 GCA_046703745.1 Spirochaetota bacterium | reverse complement strand
GGAATACGCCGCGCAGGGTGAAAAAATATTTTCGGATTATACTTCATTCATGATATGCAATATACTGTCTGACAGCGAAAGCAGGGTGACGGGTTTCGGGCCGAGAACGATTTTTGACACCAAATTTCCGTGCATGTTCAAGACGGGAACTTCCAACCAGTTCAACAATACCTGGGCGCTCGGCGCGACGCCGGATTACACGATCGGCTGCTGGATGGGCAATTTCAACGGTGAGACCGTAATAGGCAAGACCGGAAGCGCTGTCCCGGCAGAGGTCATCGTCAGGGCGCTCGACATTATTTATATGCATAAAAACGGCAGGGATTTTAAAAAATGCGGCAACCTGAAAAAGGAAATCATCTGTCCCCTTTCCGGCGGCAGGGTGACGGCCGCATGCCCCGGCGCCGTTTTTGAATATTTCAGGGAAGACACGCAGATCAGCGATTGCAGCTATCACGTTCTTAACCCGGACGGCACCGTAACCGTGAGGTACCCGGAAATATTTGCAAAATGGGCATCAAGCTACGAGCACACGGATACCGATTTCACAGCCGGCACGAACCAGAAATTCCCGAGGATAATCAGACCGAAGGATAATGCCGTGTTTTATTATGACTCGTCACTTTCCGATGAGAGCCAGGCAATAAAAATCGAGGCGCTTGACAATAACAGGAGTGAATCGCTTTCGCTTTTGATCAACGGCAGGAAAGCTGGCAGGCTCGCATTCCCGTTTGAGTATTACCTCCCGATTAAAAGAGGCTTTTACAGAATTACGGTGCAGGGCTCCAGAGGCGCCGATGAAATAGGCATAACCGTCAAATAATGAAGTTTATATATTGATTAAAACGCCGGATAAATTTATAATCCGCAAAAACATTCAAAACAGGAAGCAATAAATGCCATTGAACCCGAATGCACTGAGACATCTGATAAACAACAATGCAATTGAAAACATATATTTATTCTCGGGCCCCGAAATCGGCGAAAAAAAGGAAATAATAAGCCTCATAGAAAAAAAACTTTTCCCGGGCGCCGAGCCGGTAAAATCCACGTTTTACTGCGGCGATGACTTTGATATTGCCGAAGTTCTCACCGCATTGCAGACAAGGGAGCTTTTTTCAGATAAAAAAATAGTGTACATAAAGAATATCGAGAATATCGATGCGGATTCCCTGAAAAAACTCTCCGAATACATTATCCCCCGCACAATGGAAGAGTCAAAACTGGAAAAAATTATTGCCGGTGCGGGGACAGATCAGAAAAAAATTATTTCCAAATGCTACACTCTTGAAAAAGGCATCTACATACTGTCTAAGACCATTAAGGCGAATGACAGGAAGGCCCTTGTTGCGGCATTCAATGCAGCGGGATTTAAAAACCGGGACAGTGACACATATCTGATAATGATCAATGAAACAAGGGACAGGATACCGCAGATGCTCCAGGACCTTTTGACCGACAAACAGAATGTAATTTTCTGGGAGATGTTCGACTCCCAGAAGAATGAATGGGTACGGGAGGAATTCAAAAAGAATAATCTTTATATAGAAAATGATGCCCTTGATTTCATGCTTGACATGATAGAAAACAACAGGGAGGAGCTGAAAAACGAAATTGTAAAGATAGCAGCGCTCTTCCGTGAAAAGCCGCAAAACGAGAACGTTGTACGCAAATCGTTTATCGAGGAGCACCTCTATCATTCCAAGGAAGAAAATGCGTTCACTCTCTACAGCGTCATGCTCGAGGGCAACCTTGAAAAGGCTCTCGAGATACTCGAAACGGTTTTTTTCACGGATGAAGACGGGCTCTTATACGGCCTCATCTGGTCGCACAGGAGGTTTACCAGGGCACTTGACCTGTATGAAAACCAGAAAATGCCCCTTGTAGAAATATACAGGAATCTGAACATAACCGTCAAAAAGAACAGGGCTGATTTTGAAAACGGGTTCAAAAGATATAATTTCCGGCATGCATGCATGATGTTCCATCATCTCGGGAAACTTGATTACAGTCTGAAAACCCTTCCCTCAAATCTCAAACTGGTCAGACTCCAGCAGTTCGTGCTTGACTTCATCATGCGAAGGGAAGTCAAATCGTTTTTAACAGGGGAGCTTGAGCATGTCCATTTTTGAAGCAACTACTTGATCGGCACTACCCTCCATTTGTCCAGATCGTCCATTCCTTTCGGAATATCGCCTATCTTCCAGCCGGGGTAGGTGGATTCGACAAAAAAATATTTCTTGCCGTTGTATGTCTTGTATTTTCCCGAAGCATTAATATTTAGTCCGACCATTGCGTGCCCGTAATCCTTGGAATACAAAAGCAATGCATCGTACCCGAGCCTTCTCAAAAGAATTATCATGAACATGGATTTGGTATCGCAGTCGCCCTTGTCATAATAGGCAACCTGGTTCGGCGTGAAATAATCCAGTATGCCTGTGCCGGTAGAACTGCCCTCGATATTCATAGGCCTTTCATACGGTATGTTCTGGATGCATTTCATCACCTGGTTTGCCAGATCGAATGACGAATATATGCCGGCCTCTATCTTGAAAAAATTATAAACATCGTTTACCCTGAAATAATTTTTTTTATACATATCCTCATAAAAGTCCGCCCAGAACTGAAACTCGCTGTCCTTTGCATTATAGTCTATATTATAGTATGACCATCCGTTCCAGTTGTTGCCGGTATATTCTCCGATTTGATTCAGTTCCTTTTTTGCCCGGTCGAGGTCATCCTTGAAAAATTTGAAATATTCATTCTGCTTTTCCCACTTGACATGGACAGTGTATACCCCGCTTTTTTCGAAATTTTGCACTTCGCTCTTCTTGTTCGTGGGGACGGATGTTTCTGTTTTTTTCGTCCCGTCAGCATCG
>JBJKSS010000378.1:0-4921 GCA_046703745.1 Spirochaetota bacterium | reverse complement strand
TCTTCAATTGAGGCCTGTATGAATTTCGGTTTTCCGATGAATTTTGAAAGGTTTTTTTCCGTAATTTTTACGCTTTTTATTTCCTTTTTCTTTTCAACGATATATTTTGCTATCCTGCGGCATATTGTGGCGATCTGCCTCTGGAGAGATCTGACCCCGGCTTCCATGGTATACGACCTGATGATTTCAATAATCGCATGGCTGCTTATTTTCAAATCTATATTATTTATGCCGTTTTCTTCCTTTTCCCTGGGCAGGAGGAATTTTTTTGCAATATTGAGTTTTTCGCTTTCCGTGTAGCCGGATATGTGTATCAGCTCCATCCTGTCAAGAAGGGGATACGGAATGCCCTGTTTGGAATTTGCCGTAGTTATGAACATTACTTCCCTCAGATCATACGGGACGTCGAGGTAATGATCGACAAACTGGCTGTTTTGTTCGGGATCAAGCACTTCCAGAAGAGCGCTGGCCGGGTCACCCCTGAAATCCGAGCTCATCTTGTCTATTTCATCAAGCAGGAATATCGGGTTAACGGTTTTTGCCTTTTTCATCGACTGGATGATTTTGCCGGGCAGTGCGCCGAGGTATGTCCGCCTGTGCCCCCTGATTTCCGCTTCATCCCTTACGCCTCCCAGCGATATGCGGACAAACTCACGTCCGAGCGCCCTGGCTACGGATTTACCGAGTGAGGTTTTGCCTGTTCCGGGAGGCCCCACGAAGCAGAGGATCGGCCCTTTGGTTTTCGGGTTGAGCTGCCTTACTGATAAAAATTCCAGTATGCGGCTTTTAACCTTTTTAAGGGAATAATGATCCTCGTCGAGTATTTCCCTGGCTCTCGCAATATCTTTTGAATCTTCGGTTTTTTCCGACCAGGGCAGTTCCATGAGGCAGTCTATATAATTTCGTATAACTCCGGCTTCGGGCGTGAACGACGGGATCTTGATGAGCTTCTTGTATTCCTTCAATACCTTTTCCCTGACCGGGTCATCCATGCCGAGTGCATCGAGTTTTTTTTCGAATTCCTCGACTGATGCAAACTCGTCATTGTGCTGGTAACCGAGCTCTTTCTGTATCTCCTTCATCTGCTCGTTGAGAAAATAATCCTTCTGGTTCTTGTCCAGCTTTTTTTTGACCTCAAAGCTGATTTTTTTCTCAAGCTGGATTATTTCTATGTTGGCCGTGATTAATTCACCGAGAAGCGTGAGCCTTTTTGCAACGTCGGCCTCTTCCAGTATTTCCATTTTTTTTTCAATCGTCGATTTGAGGTGCGGGAGGATGGTGTTTATCAGCATATCCTCATCCGTCACGTTTGCTATGTTTATTATCGCCTCCTTGGGTATTTTGTTGAGATTGATGAATTTTTTGAATTCCTTTATGACGATATTCAGGAGGGCTTCCGATTTGATGGAATCATCAAGAGCCTGCGGCATGATTTTATTCACCGTCACCTTTTTGACTTCATTCTCTTCGTAAAACTCCGTTATCCTGGCCCTTTCAAGGGCCTTGACGGAAATTTTTATGATGTTTTTATCCGGCCCGGCGTTTACACCCGTTATTTGGGATATAATGCCTGTTTTATAAATGTCATTTTCTGACGGACTTTCAATATCGGCGTTTTTCTGGCTAACAAGAAAGAGGAGGCTGTCGTAGCAGGCCCTTGAAAGGTTTACGGCTTCAATCGATTCGTGCCTTCCTACATAAAAGGAAATTTCCGTACCCGGGAAAATTACTATTTCCCGCAGCGGAATAAGCGGATATTCATTTTCCTTTTTTTTATTGAAGTCCCTGTTTGTGTCTTTTATTATTTTCATGCAGTTTTTTCGCTACCTTCTTTTACTATTTTGACAGGTATGTCTTTTTCAACCACATCTTTGTCGATGATTATTTCCTTGACGTTTTCAATGGACGGTATATCATACATTACTTCCAGCATGATTTTTTCCTCAATTGCCCTGATGCCCCTGGCCCCGGTTTTCTGGGTAAGCGCCTTTTTTGCGATTGCCTTTATTGCTTCTTCCTGGAAGACCAGCTTGATGCCGCCTTCAAGCGAGAGCGACCACTGGAGCTGCTTTATTATCGAGTTTTTCGGCTCTTTCATTATTCTCACAAGATCTTTTTCGTTGAGCGGGTTTAATGTCGAAACAATGGGAAACCTTCCCACGAATTCGGGTATCATGCCGTATTTTATCATATCGTCCGGATGCAGATGTTTGAACAGGCTCACAAAGTCTTTTTCCGAAGAATCAACCCTGTTTGCACCGAATCCGATCTTCTTCGTATTGACCCTGGACTCAACAATGGTGTCGAGGCCGACGAAAGCACCTGTGCATATAAAAAGTATATTTGAAGTATTGATCTTTATACATTCCTGGTTCGGATGTTTCCTTCCGCCCTGCGGCGGGACACTTGCCTCTGTGCCTTCGATGATTTTCAAAAGCGCCTGCTGCACACCTTCGCCGGAAACATCCCTTGTTATGGAGACGTTTTCGCTTTTTTTCGCAATCTTGTCGATTTCATCGATACAGATTATGCCTTTTTCGGCAAGGGTTATGTCGTTGTTTGCAGCCTGGATCAGTTTAAGCAGGATGTTTTCCACATCTTCGCCCACGTAACCGGCTTCGGTCAGCGTCGTAGCATCGGCTATTGCAAAAGGAACATTGAGCTTTTTTGCCAGTGTTCTTGCAAGAAGCGTTTTGCCCGAGCCTGTCGGCCCGATGAGGAGTATGTTTGACTTGTCGATCTCCACATCGTGATAGCCTTCTTTTTTCTTTATATCATTGCCGTAAAGCACCCTTTTATAATGATTATAAACCGCAACGGAAAGTATTTTTTTTGCCTGTTCCTGGCCGACAACATACTCGTCGAGGTATTCTTTGATTTCCTTCGGCTTGGGCAGCTCATTGCTGAATATTTTTCCCATTTCTTCATCTTCGGATTTTTTGATGGCAGTGTTGGCTTTTTTAACGCATTCTATACATATATTTGCATTGAATCCCTTGATATAACGCAGGTCGAATTCCTCGATGTTTCTGCCGCAGAATGAACAAATCTCCTGTGTTAAAAATCCGTTGTTCTTTTTCATTTAAATAAATGCTCCTCGTATTTATTTTCTAAAAATAATATTAGAATAAAACATGATTATTTTCAATATATTTTACATCAAATTTCAAATGGCCGGTACCCAAATGACTTATGCCAATACATACTTACAGAATTGTTCATAATGCTCTTGTATTATTGAATATATTTGTCAGCCATTTGGTGATTGGGTGTAATTATTCGTTTCTGGTCAATATTTTGTCGATCAGACCGTATTCAACGGCTTCTTTTGGAGACAAAAAGAAATCCCTTTCAACGTCTTTTTCGATTTTTTCAACAGGCTGTCCCGTTTTTTCAGAAAAAATCTGGTTGATTTCTTTTTTCAGCCTGACGATTTCTTTTGCCTGTATCTGGATATCCGTGGCCTGTCCGCCGGCTCCACCCCAGGGCTGATGCAGCATCAGTCTTGAATGCGGAAGGGCGTATCTTTTACCCTTTGTGCCGCTTGCAAGTATCAATGCGGAGGCGCTTATTGCCTGTCCAACACAGATCGTACAGATATCGGGTTTAATGTACTGCATCGTATCGTAGATGGCGAGTCCCGCTGTAACTGAGCCGCCCGGTGAGTTTATGTACAGGTAAATGTCTTTCTCCGCATCCTGGCTTTCCATGAAAAGGAGGGTTGCGATTACTATATCGGATTCCCAATCGTCTATAGCACCACCTATATAGATTATGTGATCCTTTGCCAATCTTGAGAATACATCCCAGACTTCCTCACCTCTTGAAGTTCTCTCAACTATTTTGGGAAGGTAACCGTGGCTCATTTTTAATTTTGGATCCAAACTGGAAATTATCATCAATTGTTCCTTTAATTCTATTATTAATTATACACCTAAGAAATAAATATTTTTTATCAATTTGTCAAGCATTTAATCACTACAGCTCAATCTTGCCGGAACCGGCAATTGAGAGTTGAGACCCGTCAACTGGCTGCCTGTTCCTCGCAATTATTCTTTCGATGAACCTGGTGTAGGCTTCTCTCAAATCCGGTCTGTGATGGTCGTTTCCGGTTATGAAATAGTCAAAATCGAAATTGTTTTCCGAGAGAGTTTTTTTGAAAGCCTTTATATTCGGACTGAAACCCGGCAGGTCCTTTTTTGCCCGGGTCAGGATTATGATTGGTTTTTCACGATTGATTGATGCAAGATTGAATGGATTATATTTTTCCCAGTTTTTATTCGTCTGGAACGCATATATCAGCATGTCCTGCATCATCCTGCCCCAGAATTTATATTTTTTCAATGCGGCGTTTTTGTTTATAAAATCCTTGCCGAAAGGAGAATAACATGAAATAAACGGCGACACTGCCATTATTACCGGAAAAAGGTCGGGATGTTTCATGGCTGCTATCAATGCATTGAATCCACCCATGGAATGTCCGATCAGATAAATCCTGCCGTTTTTGTCCAGTTTTTTCCTGAAATAATCCGTTATTTTATTAATGAAAAGCTCTTCAAGGTTTGCATCGAAAGGTTTGGGGAAGTAATCTATGAAAAGATAACTCATTCCGAGCGAAATCGATACTACGGTATTAACATTGAAGCCCGGGTGTTTTGCCGATATTTTGTAGAATGAATCAGCGAACCCGTTTTTTTCCAGCCATTGATTCTCGTTCCTCCCTATGCCATGGAGGAAAATGATAAAATCTTCGGATTCCATACTGCTCTTCCTGCCGCGGGTTATTACATATTTTAACAGAAGGTTCTCGGGTTCCAGTATCAGGCTGCCTTTTTCAACCGGGTATTTCAGGTGGAACGATAAAGGGTGCCTGGAAAAAAGCACAGGTTTCCTCCTGAAATATTTACCGAACAGTTTCAGG
>JBJKSS010000377.1:0-2778 GCA_046703745.1 Spirochaetota bacterium | reverse complement strand
TTTTTAAGATTTATTTGCAGGCAACAATACAATTAATTTCCCTGTTTGTAAAATTATTTATCTTTCATGTTAAGATTTATAACCCGGATCATAAGTTTTTACTGGTTTTCCGTATAGAACAATTGTATGATCATGATGAATAATTGAAAACAGGATATAAAATGAAAACAATTTTGATAATCGTTTTACCGGCAATAATTCTCCTGTCGGGCTGCGGTAAAAAGCCCCCCATCGATATGGTGCGGGTTGACAGGGGTGAATTCATCATGGGTACAAGCAGCAACGACTATACCGGCCCGGCGCACAGGGTTGTAATTTCAAGACCGTTTTATATTTCAAAATACGAGATTACATTCGATGCCTATGATGAATACTGTAAAGAGACGAAAAAAAACAAACCCTTTGACGAAGGCTGGGGCAGGGGGGACAGACCCGTTATCCATGTTTCATGGTACGAAGCCGTGCAGTTTTGCAACTGGCTGAGCAAAAAGTACAGGTTAAAACAATGCTATGAAAATATCAACAACAAATGGATATGCAATTTCAACGCGGACGGGTTCAGGCTCCCCACAGAAGCGGAGTGGGAATACGCCGCAAGGGGTGGAAACAAAACCAAAGGTTATTCGTACAGCGGATCAAACGACTGCAGCGAGGCTGGATGGTACAGCGGGAACGCAGGCAAAAAAACACACCCGGTTGGAGAGAAAAAGCCGAATGAACTCGGCATCTTTGACATGAGCGGCAACGTCTGGGAATGGTGCAACGACTGGTCGAAGAGGTATTCTCCTGAAGCGCAGACCGATCCGCGGGGAGAAACCGAAGGCACGTATAAAACCCTGCGCGGCGGAAGCTGGAATAACAGCGAAAAGGCGATGGAGATCACAACGAGGCTCTGCGAATGGCCGGCGCCTGACGAAACGTTTCACACGGGTTTCAGGGTTGCTTGTACCGCCTCAAAATGTTCAACGGGGTCTATTTCGTCAAAATAGAATTTTTATCAGATAAAAATGACAAAAAAATCGGATGGCAAATTTCAGGCTATGTTTGTGGGGTCGGCAGATGTCGGCGACCGCTTTAGATTTTTTTCTCCTCCTAATTTTTGCATAGCAATATGAGTCGCCGATATGTTTTCATGATGATACCTTCCGAGAGTGTTCGTTTTAGTTCCTTTGATCTGGATCGCCTGCACTGGGCAGTAATTAATACAGGCAAAGCAGAATGTGCATTCCGGTTTTTTTAGCCACTCGGGTCTTCCGTTTTTCATTATGATTTTTTTAGCAAGACAAATTTTTTCGCAAGAACCGCATCCGTTGCATTTCGAGTCACTGCTCCATTTAAATACTCTTTCGGCGAATTTGGGGAAAATGAAATTTCCAATGACAGGAAAAAGGATTTTCCCGTTAAAAAAATTAATCTCATCATCCTTTTCACGGCTTTCTATTCTGTTGATAATTGCGGTTTTAATTACATCGAGTTTTATCTTTAACTTATTTTCTTTTTCTTCAATTTCTTCCGGAGTATCGAGCCCGTGAATAAATATGACGTTAGCCGGCATATTTATGTAAAAAAAAGAATCGAGTCTTTTCCCGTTCTTGCCTATAACCGAATCTATTTCACTCAATGCAATGCTTGGAGAGCCTCCTTTCGTTGCAATTGCAAAGGTGTATGTAGAAGATTTTAGTCTGGCCTTCTTGAAGAATTCCCTGAACGGTATCGGAAAGGTGAATGCATGCACCGGAAATATGAACCCCGCAACATCCGCATCGATTTCAAAATGATCCTCTTTTAACATTTTCATGATAGGTATCAACTCTGTATTTGGCAGAAGTTTTTGCAATTCTTTTGCAACATGCAAAGAATTGCCAGTCCCCGAAAAATAATAGATTTCTGTCTTGTTCATTTTATTCTCCTATATAAAAATTCCTTTATTCTAAACAAATGACTTAAAGTCATTTGATGTTATTGAGCCGATTCCAGCTCCCCGTTTTCGCAGGCTAATTCCTTTTTCTTTCCTTTGAAAAATCCCCAATCCGCAAGGATCATCACGATCGTTACCGCTGCAGTTATAATGTCTGATAATGGGAATGCTGCCGCGCAGCCGAAAAAGCCGAAATAAACCGGAAGGACTAAGACCAGTATAATAAAAAAGACCTGGCGGAATAGTATGAGGAAAACAGAGAACTTATACTTTGCTATGGATGAAAAATAGCCGTTGCCGATTATGATTAAACCGAGAAGTGGCAGGGATATGAGTGCATATTTCACGCCAAGCATTCCATAATCCGACAAAAAGGTTTTATCTTTAGAAAACAAGGATATTATTTCCCTGTTAAAAAATAATATTGGGAGGAAAAAAACGGTACACAAAATAGAAGCCATTAGTATTGAATACAGGGCAGTTTTTTTTACCCTTGAAAAATCACGCGCTCCGTAATTGTATCCTATGATGGGCTGTATTCCTCTCTGAATCCCCGTGATAACCTGAGTGAAGAGCATTAACAAAACCGTGATTATGCCAACAGTAACGATGCCGTCTTCCTTTCCATATTTATTGAAGACCGCATTCGCAATGAAAAGCATCAGGCTTATCAATATCTGCGAAATGAATGCCGATGAACCGACCAGGAGTATTTCCTTTATTATGCCGGGCTTGATTGATAAGTTGCTTAATTTCAGTCTTAGTGCGCCTTTTTTGTTTAAAAAGTACATAACCGTCCATGCTGCGGTCATGGACTGAGAAATAAGGGTGGAAAGCGCCGAGCCTCTAACACCCAGATG
>JBJKSS010000376.1:0-5006 GCA_046703745.1 Spirochaetota bacterium | reverse complement strand
CCTTTTTTGAAAAATCGGAATAGGGGTAATCCCCGATAATTTCATAATAGATTTCATCCGCATCGGAATATTTTTTTTCTTTCATCAGGTTCCGGGCCTTTTGATACAAACCGGAGGCAGACTTGTTGGCCAGGCCGACCCTGTCCTTGTCGGAGAATGAATTCGAAATCTTTAAAAGCTCATTCAACGAATCCGCTGTATAGCTGGTTTCCGGATAATTTTTGACAATCTGGTAGAATGCATCATAGGCCTTCTCATTGTCCATGTTTTTCAAATACAATGAAGCCTGCTTGTAAAGATCGGCAGCCTTGTCCTCATTGACCTTGTCCGCCAGTTCCCTGACCCGTTTATATGAAATGTTTATATTGTTGAAAGTGTTAAGCACCTTTTCATATCCGGCAGCGGCATTTTTATAATCCTTCTTTTTGTAGAAATCCTCGGCGCTTTTGAATGCAGCATCGAGCTTCTGGAAATCCGTAATGACATCGGAATAATCACTGTAGAATTTCACATAAAAATCCTTGTCGAGCTGACTGGTTTTTATTATCTTCTGGAGCTTTTGGTTTTCGGCAATCTTCCTGTCAAGCTGGTCCTGCAGAGAGTTGATATTATTGTCCTTTTCCCTGATAGTATAATCTTTCTGATTTATGACATCATCTTTTTCCTTTCTCAATAGATCCAGCCGTTCATCTTTCTGGTTCGCAATTTTGTAAAATTCCCTGAACTCATTCGTGATAAAATCCATACCGTTGTCATTGTCAAATGATTTGTCGATTGCTACTGTTTTGGCGAGGTTCAGTTTATACCTCTCCCTGAACATTTTTCTCAAATCATTCTTGTAGTTGTTCCAGTACAGTTCGATCGAATTCTTTTCAAGGACAAGATCATTGTATTTTTTGTTAAGCCTGGATATTTCATCCATGGACGCAGACAGGTTGGCTTTCATTGAAACCAGATTCGCTTCCATCTGCTTCCTTTCATTCTCGTTTTTTATATATTCGGTATTCAGCCTGCTTTTTTCATATTCTATCCGGTTCAGCCTCTCCTGGATCAGCCTTCTCTGCTCAATAGTTTTGGCCTGCACTTTCTCTGTTATGAGCCTTTCCCTTTCGGCAGTCAGACTACTTTCCTTTTCCTTTAAAATTTTTTCATATTGATCGGCCATCCTGTTCAATATATATTTGCCTTCATCAATGGCAAATTTTGCCTTCTTATCGAGAATCAGCCTGGATGAAGTGAAATATATCAGCAGGAATATGCAGAAAGCCGTGATTAATAATCCGGCAATTCTTAAGAGCATATTGATCAATCTTTTAGCTTCAATTTTCATAATCACCCCTTATTTGTCCAGCTCGATGGTACCGAGTTCGATCCAGTCTTCTGACGGTTCCTTAACCCTGTATGTTTCCTTTTTAAACCAGCCCTCGGGATTTTTCCTGAACTCCTCGAATTCTTCAAATTTCAGAATGATCTTTGCAAAATGTTCAGCCGGCGGGAAACCTGTCTCGAAATAAAAAAGACTGAAGCGCCTGGCCATATCCGACCACTTTTTTTCGGCAGTTTCCTTCAGCTTGAAGGTTTCCTCGTCGATCTGCCCTTCATTCAGATTCAGATATTCCCTGTATTCCTTCCATGGCCCTATGCTTTCCGCAAATTCATGCAGCAAATCATTATATTCTTTGAAACAGTCATTTTCAAGGTATTTATCCGAACCGATAAAGCGGTAGCCTTTTTTACTCTTCACAAGGAAGGTAAAAAGCTCTTTGGCTTCTTTTTTCCCTTTGGGCCTGGCCCGGTCAACCATAAGGGGCTTGATTCTTATTTCATTTTCGCTAGCAAGCTTTCCTCCCAGGGAATGATCCACGTTTTGCGGCAGATCGAGCCTTGAAAATACATTTTCAGTGACCAGAAGATTTGTGTGATACTGCTTGCTTAGCGCCTCGAGTCTTGACGCTGTGTTCACGGTATCCCCGATTACGCCGAGCTCGTAGTTGTTCTCGGTGCCGGTCTTGCCGTACTTGATCTTGCCGTAATCGAGCCCTACCCTGAAATTAAAATCAATGTCGAGTTTCGTGCATATTTTTTTCACCCTCTCCAGGAGAATGATGGCAGAGTAAAACGCATTAAGGGAGGAATTGGTTGTTCCCTCTTTCGCTTCCTTGTCAATGTCACGGAAAATAATCAGTGCGGCATCGCCTATAAGCTTGTTTATCTTTCCCTTGTGCGCCGCAATAACATTCTCAACCTCGGTCCATATGCCGTTAATGATTGTGATAATATCATCCTTGTGCTTTTCGGTTATGCTTGTAAACCCCTGGATATCGAGGAACATTATTGTCATCATTTCATCATGCGGATTAAGCAGGCTGTTGTCTTTTTTCAAGGTTGCGATGAAAAGATCCCTGTCGGCGATACCTGAAATGATCTCCCCCAGATCCTGCAGCGATGTCACAAGGCCGAGGAATGATTCGTCAAGGTTTGAAGTTTCGATGAACCTCGTTATTACATCCTTCATGGTGCTTGAGATCATTCCCCTGGTCTTGATGTCGTTTATTACCGATGTCATGTTGTCCCTGATCAGGTAGATTTCACGTGTAACCATCATCGTATTGTATATCTTGAAGAATGCCCCTATGCCGAAGACAATTATCAGCAGTAAAAAGAAGACGTCCCTGACCCTGTTTATCAGGAAAAAAAATTCATCATCCCTGTCCGCTATAAGAATGATCGGCTTTACTATTTCATCATTATCCCTGGAAAATCCTTTCCTTATACCCACCTCGCCGTATTGTACTATGCCTATATAACTGGAGTTTTTAACGTTGAACGTAACGTATTCCTTGAATGTATTGTTGCCGCTTTTGGCTCCCGAATCTATCCTGTTCTTAAAAAATTTATAATCAAAATATTTACTGTCAAGGTTTATTGAGGGATTCATCCTTATGCCGACGGTCAGATACTTTTCATCCGCGGGCAGTATGACGGCAAACAGACTCCCGTCGTATTTCGCCCTTTTCAATGCCGAAAGCTTCAGGTAATCGAATATTTCATCGACAAACTGCTTGTAGGGCAGCTCTTTTTTTTCCTCTATGTAATTAATAGAATTGGACAAATCAAACTGCGATGTCCTCATGCTCTCATAAAATTTATCGATGCTGTAATTGATCATTATCTTTTTTATGACGAATTCAAACAATAAAAAAACAGATACGAAAATTATGAAGAGTATGGCAAAATCCATCAAAAGCAGCGACAGCTTGAGATTTTTTTTTATTTTTTTAGGCAATTCACATCTCCTTAAGTCATGTGATTTATCGTCAATCCTTGTAATATCCGCCGTTAACGTAACTATCAGCCGTATTGCTGTAATCAGTACCCTTTTTATCGCACCTTAGCGTTATGTAATAATCACTGTCAACCTTGAATATCTCACAGTCAAAAAAATAGCCCGTATGTTTTAACTTGTAGTTGCCGGTCCTTTTGACAATACTGGCTTTATTGTTATCATAGGCATTTGTATAGCCTGCGGAAATGACCCCTGCGCCGGTTAATTTGCCGCCCAAATCCGTTGTAAAATAATAATCGAAAGAACCTCCCGGCTGTATATAGGAGCAGATAATTGCGTCGCCCACCTTGATATTGTTAACCGAAATATCACTTTTATTCAATATTGTAATCTTTGATGTATAATCGTTAACGGCACAGGAAGTTACATAAAATAATAAAAGGATAGGAATACAATATTTCATAACAGATTTGATTTTTTTTACTAACATGGTTAAACAAACTCCTTTTTTAAGAATTATGGAAATAAAAACTAATATATATTTACATCAAGCCCAAATTTTTATTCATTCTGTCTGTATATTAAAAAAATTTAATTCAATCAATATTAATTCAAATAAAAATATAATTGACGCCGGCAATGTATTAAACTATAATGCCATTATACTATATTATAGTTTTTTTTGAGAAATTTATGAACAAAAAATCAATTATTACAAATTTATCGGCAAATTCATGCACAATTTTGAAAATAATTTGCATTGCTTTATTCCTGAGCATGCCGTTTATGACTTTTACGGAAATTTTTATTTTGAATGACGGCAGCATGATCTCCGGCAAGATCAAAAAGTCGGGCAATCAGGAAATCACTGTTTCCACTGAAAAAGGTGAAATTAAAATAAAGCGGAACAATATAAAATCCACCTATAAAGATATTGATGAATACAACAAGCAAAACCCCGCTGTAAAAGGCAAATCTGAAAAAAAAGAAATACCCGATTATTCACAAAGTACCGGAATGATCCTGGTAAAAGGCGGGACATTCAGGATGGGGGATAATTCAATAGAGGGTAACATTGACGAAAAACCCGCCCATGAAGTGGCACTGAATGATTTTTATATCGGGACCTGCGAAGTGACACAGAAAGAATGGAAAGAAATTATGAAAAACAACCCGTCACCCGTAAGGGGTGATGATTATCCCGTTCAAAATATAACCTGGTATGAGGCAATTGAATATTGCAATAAAAAAAGCCTGAAAGAAGGTTTGACACCGTGTTACAAGACTTTTTACAAGGCGAAAAAAAGGGTTGAATGCGATTTTACAGCAAACGGGTACAGACTGCCCACTGAAGCCGAATGGGAGTTTGCTGCAAGAGGCGGCAATAATTCAAAAGGCTACAAATACAGCGGAAGTAATAAACTCAGCGAAGTCGCGAATGAATATATCGGTAAAGTCGGCCTAAAAAAACCGAATGAACTTCTGATTTATGACATGAGCGGCAACGTCGTTGAATGGTGCTGGGATTTTTATGATAATTCCTATTATGAAGAAAAAGAAAAAGATAATCCGCAAGGACCGGCAGTAGGCATCGAAAGGGTAATCAGGGGTGGATATTATGATGGACTTACAGGAAGCTGCCGGGTATCGGCCAGGGAAAAAGATTTTCCCATGAGGTATTGTTATGATTTTACGGTCTTTCATCCGATAGATGGCAGTA
>JBJKSS010000375.1:0-5697 GCA_046703745.1 Spirochaetota bacterium | reverse complement strand
TTACAATTGTTGATTTTTTAGATATCTCCAGTTAAAACAGAAAAGCTGTATGGTCGTTTCATAGCCCCTTAAGAATCATCGTCAGGCTACTGCCCTCATAAGATACCGGTATGTCATTCAATAAATCGGCAAAACCATTGAGCGTCCCGAATTCAGGATTGGAAAGATTAAGCGTAACAAACTGACAGGTTGGAACAATTGGCAATGGTAACCAGCCTGTTTGATTTGCTTACAAATATGTTGGGGTATCCCCCGGAAGCCATTATTATGGTGTAAGCGATTTTTGAGACATCAGCGCCCCATAGCGTTTGAGGCACGGGGATGGGCATGGTTATAGGCAAATCTGAACGGGAGTCCGCTTACAGGCAGGGGCCTTATCAGTATGGAACGTTCCGAAATTGCCGGTTTCAAACCGAAATCCTGACCCTTCAGTTTTTCAATTTTAAACCAGGTGCTTCCATTTTCCAGAAGCAGCCTGATGTCTTAGGCGTTTCCCTCTTTGCCATTTTTTTTGAGAATCAATCTTGAATTTCCGGACAGCAAAAAATTTATTTTCAATCCTGGTGCCGCACTTATGAGTGCACCCTTATCACGGCAATTTCCGGGCTTTACTTCAATACATCAAGGTGCCAGATTCTTTAATAGGTTGCACAGCTCCGTGTCATCTGTATATATATTGTAACCCCCTTTGCCGCCCCAATAGTGAGGGCCCGGCGGCCCCCATGAATACGGCATTACTCCGCTTGCACCGGCTGCAAAAGAGTTTGTTATAACTGTAGTGTAAAGGTTTTTTATCGTTTGAAGCGGAGTGGTATTGAAACACCCGAATTCATCGACAATGCAGGGTTTGCCGAAGCTTAAAACCCTGGCAACCCTGTCACTGATTTTTTGTGCGTTTGCTGCATTCACAGGATTGTAAAGCGAGGCGTCCGCATAATAATGAATGCTGATAAAATCGAGGCTCGGTACGTTTATTTCGTTCCACGGTGTCTGTGTGTCAAACCAGCCGCCTTCAACACCGAAGGTAGCGAATCCTACGAGATGATTCGGGTCTATACTTTTAACATAATTTCTCATCTCGTCGAGCCATGCGCCGGTTACACCCGGAATGAGATTCGGCTCATTTATAAGCTCCCAGCCCAGAATATTCGTTTCATCCTTGTAGGCGACTTTGGTGACGGTGTTAACACGGTTTAGCACGTAGTTTATGAAATTTTTGAATGCCGCCTTTGCTCCTGCATCCGTCAAAATCGCATCCTTGTTCGGCGAGTTTTTTGTCCCGCCTGCAAGGTACCAGTAGGGATCGTATTCCACGTAAGTACCGACAGAACTGTTGGGCCAGGATGTCCACAGGTAATCTCTTAATGCAATCAGGATATAAACCTTGTATTCCACACAGGCCGCAACGAGGTAATCAAGCTGCCTGAAGGTTTCTTCTGAATAATTGCCTATTGCCGGTTCGAATGCACCGCCGTTGATGTGCATCCTTATTACTTTTGCGCCGATGTAATCCCTTGCATTCTTGACGATTGTGCGCATTTCGTTGTAAGAATAAATTTCGCCGTCTTCCGTTATGAATCTCCACGGGTCGAGGTTAGCTCCCAGGAATTTGAAATTGCCGCTGAATTTTTTGCCATCAGCTTTCATAAAGCCGGCAAAATGTTTGAAAGCAATGCCGCCAGCGGTTTTGTCTGATCCGGAATAGCCCGGATCCATTGAAATGCTTGAAAAAATTATGAGTAACAATAATATGAACAAATAGAGGTTATTTTTCAAAATTAATTTCCTCCAACTGGTTTATTATAATCGAATTCTAATACTAAAACCATTGTTTTTTAAAAATATCATTTTTGACAATTGTCTGATTTTTTTAATGCACCGGATCTTCGGGGTTTTGGAAAATCTCAAATTCATCCTTGACTATTACGCTTTATTCATGTAGTTTTAGCCGCCGAGCACTCAAATGCGATTTATTATACCTTGATCCATTTGAGTGCCCGATTAATATTTACTGAAGGAACAATCTTAATGAAACTCGGTATAGTGGGACTTCCCAATGTAGGCAAAAGCACATTATTCAACGCATTGACCAGGGCGCAGGCTGCAAGCGAGAATTATCCGTTTTGCACGATAGACCCGAATGTCGGTGTCGTTCCCGTGCCGGACGAAAGGCTCGATATTTTGCAAAAATTATACAATTCGAAGAAGCTTGTGAATGCATTCGTTGAATTCGTAGACATCGCAGGGCTGGTGAAAGGCGCAAGCCAGGGCGAAGGGCTCGGCAACAAGTTTCTTTCGCATATCAGGGAAGTTGATGCCATCCTCCATATCGTGCGATGCTTCATTGACGAAAAGATCATTCATGTAGACGGGAGCACAAACCCCAAGAGGGACATAGACACGATCAATACCGAACTCATCTTGGCAGACATAGAGACCCTCCAGAAGAGGATAGAAAAATTTGAAAAGGAACTCAAGGCATCAAGCGATAAAAAAACCAAACAGGTGCTTGATCTGGCCAAACGTTTGATGGATCATCTCTCAAATGGACAACAGGCAAGAACATTCCACGAAAACGAGGAAGAAAGGGAAATCATCGATGATCTTTGCCTGTTGACCAGCAAGCCCATAATATACGTTGCCAACATAGCAGAATCCGACATAGGCAAGGACATTTCAGCCAACCAGTTTGTCAATGAAGTCGAGGAAATCGCAGTCAGGGAAAAATCCGGTGTTGTGGTAATATCCGCAAAGGTTGAGCAGGATATTGCACAGCTTGACGATGATGAAAAAAAGGAATTCCTTGCAGCGCTGGGGTTGAATGAATCCGGCCTCGACCGCCTTATCAAGGAATCATACAAACTCTTGGGCCTCATAAGCTTCCTCACAGCAGGTGAGCCGGAAGTGCGCGCATGGACAATTGTCAGGGGCACAAAAGCGCCTCAGGCCGCAGGAAAAATACACACTGATTTTGAAAAAGGCTTCATCCGTGCGGAAATCGTAAATTATCATGATCTTGTCAAACTCGGCTCTGTCAACGCATGCAAGGAAAACGGCAAGCTGAGGATCGAGGGCAAGGATTACGTGATGCAGGACGACGACGTGGTGCTCTTCAGGTTTAATAACTGATGGTAGATGGTAGATGGTAGATGGGAGATGGTAGATGTAAGTCGCGACTTACAACTACCATCTACCATCTACCATCTACTACTCATGAGAATTAATGAAGTTTCGGGGTGAATTAAAGGAGCTCTGAACAGAATTAAAGAAGCTTTGAGGTCAATTAAAGAAGTTCCAGGCAGAATTAAAGAGGCACAAAGGTGAATTAAAGGAGCTCTGGGGAGAATTAAAGGAGTTCCAGGGGCAATTAGAGAAGCTCAAAGCACAATTAATTGACCTTTGAAGTGGGAGGGAGTACTTCCGAACAGGGGGAGGGTACTTCCGATGTACCCCCTGATAATGCATTTGAAAGGAGCGCTTGATGAAAATAACCGTTATAATCGGCAGCCCCAGGGGCAGGGGCAACTGCTACAACCTTGCGAAGCAATTCGAGGAAAAAGTCAAACGGCTTGCAAGCTTTCAATTTGATTATGTTTTCCTGAATGAATCCGATATCAAAATGTGCACGGGCTGCCATGCCTGCATTTTCAGGGGCGAGTCATTTTGCCTGCTGAAAGACGAGCGGGACACAATAGAAAATAAAATGCTTTTATCAGATGCGGTAATAATCGCAGCACCCGGTTATGTAATGACCGTGCCCGCAGTGTTGAAAAACTTCATCGATAGAATCGCGTATAACTTCCACAGGCCGAAGTATTTCAAACAGAAACTTTTTTTTCTGACCGCTGGTACTGATTATGTTGCAAAAAGCATGTTCGGTTATCTTAAAAATCTTAACGGCGCCGGTTTCCAACTCATAGGCGGTCTTGCCGTTTTCCCGGAGCTCCTGCCGTTCAGCGAACAATTCAGGGAAAAAAACGACAGGATAACAGAAAAAGCCGCCGTTAAATTCGTGAAGCAGATGAATTCCTCCAAAAAAGTCAAAGCGGCATTCGGCGACCTTTTGCACATAAGGGCGATGAGGACGATAGCGGCTTTGAGCCCGCAAAAATTCAGCGGGGACTTCAATTATTACAGGGAAAAAGGCTGGTTCGACAAAAAGACAAATTATTTCACCGACAGGAAAACAGGCATCATCAAACCGGTGCTTGCCAATCTTGTGGAAAGCATCATGAAAAAAGAGCTGGTAAAAATGTTTGATTTGAAGAAGATAAAAGATGAAGGCAGCAACTAATTCAGAATTACCCTTAATCGTCAATAAATATGGCAGGATGGTTTCGTCCATCGCATTCAGGATAATCAGGAACAGGCAGGATGCCGAGGATGCAGCTCAGGAAGCCTGGCTCGAGATCGTCAAAAGCCTCCCTTCATTCCGCGGCGAGTCGAAGATTTCAACCTGGATCTACCGGGTTGCATACAGGGCCATAGCAAGGCATGCTTCAAGGGAAAAAGCCTATACCGCAAAAGAGTATGACGGTTTCATGGACAAGGGCGAGATACACGACATCCCGTGCGGTACGGATATAGAAAAAGAATATTGGGCGAAGGAATCCTGCGACAGGTGCATAACCGGCTTCCTCCATTGCCTCGATATGGAGAGCAGGATCAATCTTGTTTTCAAGGACATAGCCGGCCTTTCATACAACGAGATGAGCCTGATCTTAGGCAGGGACGAAGCTGCTTTGAGGAAGGAAAACTCCAGGTCGAGAAGAAAGATCAAAAATTTCATGGAGCGGGACTGCTACCTTTTGAACCCGTCAGGCACATGCAGGTGCAGGCTCAAAACCATGATCGGCAAACTGAACCTTCCTGAAGAATACGATAAGATAAGGGCCTCGATCAAAAAAATAAATTTTTTCCAGGCGGCAGACATGCTTTTCCCGAAAGTCAATTACTGGGAAAAATTTTTCAAAAATATGTCACAAAACAACTGATTTATTCCACCAATTAATCAAAAGACATTTTAATTTATCCCCGTCAGCCGAGCACTCAATTGTGTAGTTAAGACCCACAATTGGTTAACAATTGCAGTTTGTAATTCCCAATTGAGTGCTCGGCTGCCAATCGGGATACTTTTAAGTGTAAATTATTCAAGAGGTGAAAAATGAGAAGATTGTTATTATCTGTATTCGGTGGAGTTGTTTGCTCGCTAATCTGTGCGGCAGGAAGGAAATACCTTATTCCATCGATTACATTGTCCGCTCTGGTTACTTCCGCATTCGGCAACAGAATACTGATCGGATTCGTGATAGGCATAAGCAGGTTGAGGATCAATTATATCCTCCATGGGGCATTGATCGGTTTTATCGTAACAAGCGCGTATTCTGCCGGAATGATTTTCGAAGGCAGCCTGCAGGGATTTGCCGCTTACACTCTCGCAGGTACGATATTCGGCATACTGATCGAATTATTCGTCACAAAGGTTTTCAGATCGCCTGTAGAATGAATTTTTAAAAGGAGAATCATAATGGATTACAAAAATTTGACCGCGCCATGCGGCAGGGACTGTTTTAACTGCCCGTTTTACATTGCAAAAATCGATGAGAATTTCAGGAAAAAATTTGCAGAATCAAAAAAGCTCGATCCTGATAAAATCGGCTGCGAAGGGTGCAGGACTATAAAAGGCGACTGCCAGTC
>JBJKSS010000374.1:0-5645 GCA_046703745.1 Spirochaetota bacterium | reverse complement strand
AAAAGAAAACAATTCAACCAGCTTGTTCAGATAGGTTTTATGCGAATCGTCATACAGACTTTCCTTTTTTAAAAAATCAAGAAAATTCATAAATTCCGCCTTTTAATCACTATTGATTCAATTTTATTACACTTGTTCCTCATTTGTTAAGTATTAATTATTTCACCGGTTATAATTAATAATATTTTAAAAATATATTGAAAAACCGGTCAAATTAATTATATATATTATCTGAAATCCGAATTTTAAACGTAGAAATCAAGGAGAAAAAAAATCATTTATGCCAATCAAATTAATCTTTATTGTCTTCCTTGCAGCAGCCTTCAATTTTGCACTGTTTGCCCAGGATGAAGATGAAATTGTTGAGACTTCCTACGGTGAGGTTGTAAGTATTTCAGGCAATCAGATTATTATCAAGGAATACGATTATGAAAAATATCAGAGTATTAATGTTACCTATAATATTGATAATGATGTTGAGCTGATCAATCTGGATTCCCTGTCAGATTTGAAAAGCGGGGATACTGTTGATGTTGATTATGTCATCAGGAATAACGAAAGATTTGCTGTAACAATTGTTCTGACAACAGGCACGGAAGAGGAAAAAAACGAAAGGGATGTTGATCCGGATCAGGATTAATCGCCGATAAACTTGCCGTTTTTCAGATAAATTTTAATGTTGTGTATCAAAATCCTCAATGCCATCAATCCGGCGATCAGCAATATTGTCAATAAACCAAATATTAAGGCCGCATATAAAACAGGAAAAATTTCAAATAATATCCTGAATGCGCATATTTCAATTATCAGAAAAACCGAAACGGCGGTGAAATACAGGTTATAAATTATGAATAATCCCGTTACAATGAAAACCGTCATTTGTAAGGTTGCAAACAGATTGCTGTTATCTGTATTAATTTTGGTATAGAATTCAACAAGTCTCAATATGATAAATTCCATGCCAAGCAATACCAATATAACGCATATTATCAAAGGTGAAAGCATAAGATGCAGCATCAAAGGTTTGATCTTTTTGTACTTATTCCAGATTTTCATGAACCATCGTGCAAGAAAAAATATTATCGCCGTTAAGAAAATCAATGCCGAAAACAGGGAGTATAAACGCGGGAAAGTTTTTGAATAATAATAAATCGGAAAAATCACGGCCAGTGCAAAAATCGAAAATAAAATTAATACAGTGAATATTATTGTCGATGTGTATGATATCTGTTTTATATCCTTTTTAAGGCTGTATCTTTCCATGCCGTGATATTTGCAAATAATTCAATAAATGTAAAGTTTTTTATAAAAAGATTAACAAAATAATCGATTTTTGATATATACATCATATCCTTACAGGCGGCGAAGTAAACATTTGAAAAAAGCATTTTTATTAATTTTTGTGGCTTTAACGGGTTTGATTTTTTATCAGATTATTCTTGGAAAAAACGGGATACTCGAAGCCTATAATGTCAGAAAACAGAAGGAAAAACTGCTGTTGTTTAAACTGATTCTGCAAAAGAGAAACGATGAACTGGACAGTTACCTTAAATTTTTAAACCGTGATCCGGATGCATTGCTGGCCAATGCAAATGACCTGGGATTCTTCAAAGATGAAAAAAAGCTGATTAAAGTATACAATGAAAAGGAAGCCGATAATTCAATAGCAGCGAATTCCTATCTGCATGAAAAACTGACATTGAATGAATTGTTCAATCTTATAAAAAACGGCAGCAGGAATGACAAGAATATAAAGATTTTGAGATCATGGCTCGAGGTTTTTTTCTACCTGTTTTTCGGTTTTTTCATTTTCCTTATCCTTTTCGGTGTTTCAAAAAAAGATGAATGATATAATAAACATCAATGGCAGCTATACGGATGAATTAATACTGGATATTTCGAATAATATCATTAATGGAAAAATAGTAATAATGCCTTCCGATACGATTTACGGATTTTTATGCAAAAGATCACAGGAAAAGAGGCTTCGAAGCTTGAAAAAAAGGGATGAAAAGCCTTTTTTAATGTTAATTTCAGATATAACACAATTGGCTTTTTTGAATATCAACTATAAATCCTACGAACATTTTTTGAATAAATACTGGCCGAGGCCCGTCACTTTTTTGATGAATGATGACAAAAACAACAAAACAGGTGTCAGGTTCCCTAATCACGATGCGTTACGACAAATAATCGGGAAAGTCGGCGAGCCTTTAATTTCAACCAGTGTGAATTACAGCGGCTGTCCGGTGATGAATGACATTAATTTGATAATTAATGAATTCGGCAATAAGGTTGATTTAATAATCAACGATGCTGATTTTCAGCCGGAAACAGTGTCTACAATTGCCGATTTAACGGCAAAACCCGTCAGGATAATCAGGCAAGGGAGCATAACAATTGAAGAAGACGATTAAATTCTGCATGGCAGCAATCTTCCTTGCAGCAGCAATAAATGCATATCCGCTTAAATATGAAAACTTCCAGAAACAGTATTTTGCGATGGGCTCATATTTATCGATTACCATTTTTACTACAGATGAAAACAAGGCTGAAAAAATTTTCAATAATTGTCATGAAATTGCCTCCGGTCTTGAGAATAAAATAAGCTGCAAGGAAGATACTTCGATAATATCATTGCTTAATTTAAAAAAATCAATGAAGGTAGAGGACCATGATGTCCTGGATTTGATCGCCTCTGCCCTGTATTGCAGCAGAATTACAAACGGTGCATTTGATCCGGCATTGTTCAACATTACGAGTCTCTGGGGCTTTGATACTGATAACCCGAGGCTGCCCGGAAAAAACGAGATTGATTCTGCACTGAATAAAACAGGTTATAAAAATATAACCATGGACAACGACAGAATTACTCTGAAAAATGGCGTGTCACTTGATTTGGGCGGCATAGGCAAGGGCAAACTGGTAGGATTACTCTCGGGATATTTGCTGGAAAACGGCATCATGGATTTTATAGTGAACAGCGCTGGAAGCAGCTTGTCCATAAACGGGCTTTACGGCAATAAACGTTTGTGGAAAATTGCCATAGTCAACCCTTTTGAACCTTCAAAAATAATCGGATTCATTAATTTGTCAACGTGCAGTATATCCACTTCCGGTGATTATGAACGGCGGTTTACCGGAAATGACGGTAAAATATACCATCATATACTTGATCCAAAAACCGGTTATCCGGCAAACAACGGTATTCATTCTGTAACAATAATCAATAATGATCCGACAAAAGCCGATGCCTTGACAACAGGAATTTTCGTCCTTGGCATCAAAAAAGGGATCGAACTTGCAAAAAAATTGGGAATCGGTTTGATAATAATAAGCGGTGACAGGGATAAGCCTGTATTTACAATATCGGATAATATCGGCATGTCTAAAAATACCGCTGACACATGGATTTTTTCATATAATAGGGAACAATACTGATTCTTAATAATTGACTTAATTATAAATATATGATATATTTCTTGTCTTAAAAACAGATGTAACAAATATTGTGAGGAGAATAAATAAATGGCTGATGCAAAAAAAATTAGTTCTGTATTCGATATTAGCGGCAAGCAGTATACAGTAAACGAAGGTGATGTTATTGCAGTTGATAAATTGGATAAAAATCCTGAAGATAAAATCGAATTTACAAATGTATTGCTGGTGAATGACAATGGCGATATAAAAATCGGTTCGCCTTATGTTCAAGGTGCAAAAATTGAGGCAAAAGTCATTGAACAAACCAGAGATGAAAAAGTTATTGTTTTTAAATATAAAAAGAAAAAAAGATACAAAAGGATGAGGGGACACAAGCAGCATTTTACCATGATCAAAATTGAAAAAATTGTTGCATAGTGATTGAGATCAGGATCAGGCTGGATTCCAACAAAATTGTTGAGTCCCTGGAAGCAACGGGACACAGTTTGTTCGATAAGCCTGGAAAGGATATCGTATGTTCAGCGGTTACAATTTTACTGGAAACGGCTGTCCAGAGCCTGATAAAATTGCCTTCCGTTATTATGGATAAATCTGATAGCGGAGAGATTTACAGGGTTAAATTAAAAAAATATGCCGATGATCTGACCGGTGAAGTCAGGGGCATAACAATTTACTTGATAACCGGGTTGAAAATTCTTTCCGGTTGTTATGATAAACAGGTTAAACTGACAATTGTAGAATAAATTTTGGATAAAAGCAAAACAGGAGGAGCAAAATGGCACATCATAAAGGTGGCGGTAGTTCTAAGAACGGAAGGGACAGTAATTCCAAAAGACTGGGTATAAAAAAGTACGGCGGCAATAAAGTATTGGCCGGTAATATAATCGTTCGACAGAGAGGCAACAGATTTTTTCCCGGTAAAAATGTCGGGGAAGGCAAGGATTTTACCTTATTTGCCCTGACGGACGGCATCGTTAAATTTGAAACCGGTTTTAAAAACAGAAAAATTATTAGCATCCATCAGCAATAATTTTATTAATAAAATTATTTTATTTCCTCAATATGCAGCACTTTGTAGATGAAGCCGTAATTAATATTGCCTCAGGACATGGCGGCGCCGGGTGCGTCAGTTTTCGAAGGGAAAAATATATTCCTTTCGGCGGCCCGAATGGCGGTGACGGCGGTGACGGCGGATCTGTAATTTTCAGGGTAAAAAGCAATATTCGTACTCTTTATCATTTGAAATTGAAAAAAAATTTCAAGGCAAGAAACGGCCAGCCCGGCATGGGCAGCCAGTGTAATGGCAAGAACGGTGAAGATGTACTGATCGATGTACCTCCCGGAACGTCGATTTATGATGCAGCTACTGGAGAATTATTAAAAGATTTTACCTCGGATAATGAAACATACATAATTCTCAAGGGCGGGAAGGGCGGCATGGGTAACATGCATTTTGCAACAAGTACCAATCAGGCTCCCAGATACGCCCAGCCGGGACTTCCAGGCATGGAACTGGTTTTGAGAGTCGAACTAAAACTCATAGCAGATGTCGGCCTTGTAGGATTTCCCAACGCAGGCAAGTCCACCCTTTTAAGCGTAATTACCAGGGCAAAGCCAAAGATCGCAAATTATCCTTTTACAACACTCATTCCCAATCTCGGCGTTTTTGTTATCGATAATGAAAGTTTTGTCATGGCTGACATACCGGGCATCATCGAAGGTGCCAGTGAAGGGCACGGACTGGGCATTCATTTCCTCAAACATATTGAAAGGACAAAAATCCTCCTGTTCTTCATAAATCTTGAAGATGAAGAGTATTTAACCCAGTTTGAAAAATTGAAATACGAACTCAAAAATTATTCTGAAAAATTATCACGCAAAAAATATTTGATTGCGGCCAGTAAATATGACCTGGAAGGCTCGGAAGAAAAATTAAAGAAACTTGAAGCTGAAATTAATGAAAAAATCATTCCAATATCCGCCGTTACCGGATATAATATGAAAATGCTGCTTTATGCTCTGAAAAATATGATTTATCAGGTTGAAAATGAAGATAAGCAATGATGCCAGAATAGCTGTTTTTGGCGGAAGTTTTAATCCTGTCCATTCCGGTCATATAATAGCCGGCCTTGACGTCTTGAAAAATTTAAGCTTTGATCATATTATATCCGGTAACGGCGGATATTGGAATGATTTTTTCATTA
>JBJKSS010000373.1:0-8950 GCA_046703745.1 Spirochaetota bacterium | reverse complement strand
ACCATCATCAGCCTGATAAATGAAGATGGTTTTTTAACCGACAAGCTCGAGGATGTATTCAAGGATGAAGACCTGAACATTGCAAGGGATGTTCTTGAGATAATCCAGCTTTTCGACCCGCCGGGCATAGCTTCTTCCGGGATACAGGAGGCGTTGATTTTCCAGATAGAATCAATGCATGAGGAAGATATAAACAAGACTGCCTATGAGATAATAAAAAATCATTTTGACCTGCTGGTTAACAGGAAGGATAATGAGCTTGTCAAGAGACTCAAAATAACTCCCAAAGAATTAAAGGATGCCATCGAATTTATCAGCCGGTTGAATCCTTATCCGGGAAGGGAATTTTCTTCCGGCCAGACCAGATACATAATGCCGGATGCATTCGTTTACAACAGGGAAAATGCCCTTGTCGTGGAGATGAATGAAGACGTGCTGCCCGAGTTGACCATAAACAGTTATGTGGAAAAAATCGTGAACCAGGCAAAAAAAAAGACCCGGGCATTGAAGGATGACGAGAAATTCATAATTAAAAAATACAACGGCGCAAAGCATTTCATTAATCTTGTGAATTACAGGAACAGCTCGCTTTTCAAGCTTGTACTCGTACTGGTCAAATTGCAGGAGGCATTTTTTTTCAAGGGGCCCAAATTCCTCAAGCCCCTGACCATGAAGGAAGTCGCAGAGGAGATAGGCCTCTCCGAGTCCACCATTTCACGCCTGGGCTCCTCGAAATACATCCAGACGGAATGGGGCATACACGAGATCAAGTATTTTTTCACAAATGCGGTAAACAGGGACGGGCCGGATTCGCAGTCTGCCGAAAGCATAAGGGAGATGATAAAGGAAATTTTCGAGAATGAAAAAGACAAGAAGATTTCCGACCAGAAGATCGTCGGTATACTGCAAAACAAGGGGATAAAAATCGCAAGAAGAACGGTGGCAAAGTACCGTAAAATACTTAATATTCTGCCGTCGCATCACAGGAAATTATAAATTTTTATATAAATTTAAACTAAAGGAGAAGTTTTATGGAATTAAAAATCCAGGGCTCGAACAATTTTAATGTTTCTCAAAGAATGAAAGACTACATATCAAAAAGGACAGACAAACTTAATTTTTTCAGGAACCATATTGAAGAGCTGGCATTCCATCTTTCAAGTGAAAAATTGATTTATAAAATATCGGCTACCTTATCAATTAGAAAAATCGGGTTATATAAATTCGAGGCATCTGCAGAAGAGATGTACACGGCAATAGACAAGATCATTCATAAAATGGATGTCAAGGTAAACCGGGAAAAAACAAAGATACAGGATCATTCCAAACTGAGCCATGAAGAGATGGTAAATTTTTATACCGAGCATGATGAAAACAAACCGGAACCGACCCAGCATGTTATGCTTCACAGCAAACCCTCGACCATGCAGGATGCATACCTTCAGATGAATGTCGAGGGGCTGGATTTTTTCGGCTTCAACTTCATTGATGAAAAGGCGAATATTGCTCCGGCCTTTTTAAGAAAACTGGATGATGATGTATTGTACCTGTTTAAAAATGATAATGCAGGGAATTATGTGGAATATTCGTTGAAACTTAACGGCAGCAATGTCGATGTGGACAGGGAAATCAGGATAATCAATCTTGAAAAAATGGGCCTGCTTGATGCGCAAAAAGCCGTGCTAGAAAATGATTATCATTTTACACTGTATTATGATGAAAAGAACAAGGTAAGCTTTTTGTTCAAGGAAGGCAACGGCAAATGGAAAAATATTTCTTAAAATTTAATAAGTAATTTTTACTAATATTAAAATTTCGATTTTATACTTGTCCGTCCACTAAACGGAGTAAAAAGGAAAATATAACTGATCAAGCCTATAATATTCTAAACTTGGCTATCTTTTAAGTGGGTGGATGATTTTCGGTTCCTTATTGAAGGAGGGATTATGAGCGGTATGGAATTCAAGGTTTTTGATTTGCTCCAGATCGATCTGGAAAGCAGGGACGGCCTGAATCTGAGATGCATCGCCGGGAAAAACGGCCTTGACAATATTATCGAAACCAAAAATATCAACAGGCCCGGACTTGCTTTGGGCGGCTATTTTGAAAAATTCGCTTCAAACCGTATTCAGGTTTTCGGGATGGGAGAGTATACCTTCCTGGAACAATGCAGGTATGAGGATGAAATCGACAAGGTCAAGACGATAATGAACTATAAAATTCCGTGCGTCCTGTTTTCCAATGACAATGTCCCGCCTGAATTTTTTCTCAAACTGGGCGATGAAAAAAAAACACCGATACTTGTCAGCGACAAGGCGTCGGATTATCTTGTGGCCAGGCTCTTTTACATCCTGAGCGATGTTTTTGCAAAGAGGAAGAGGATACACGCAACTCTTGTCGAGGTTTTCGGCATCGGCATTCTCCTGAAAGGAAATGCAGAGCTTAACAAATCGGAGCTTGCGCTGGAACTGATCCAGAGGGGGCACAGGCTGGTGGCCGACGATACGGTGGATCTCAAGGTCGAGCAGGAAAACACGATAAACGGCCAGGCATCGAGCGTTATACGGCACCACATGGAAATACAGGGGATCGGTATCATAGATGTAAAGAGCCTCTTCGGGGTCGGCGCGATCAGGGATGTGAAAAACGTCCAGCTTGTAATAGAGCTCGAGACATATAACCCCAAGAATGAATATGACAGCATAGGTCTTGAGGAAAAATACATCGATATCCTTGACCTGAAAATACCCTATCTTTTACTGCCTGTCAAACAGGGCAGGAACATTGCGAACCTTGTTGAGATTGCTGCAATGAACCAGAGGCTCAAAATGCTCGGGGTGAATTCTGCAAAGGAATTCAACAAGAATCTGACAAAGTATCTTGAAACTGAAGAAATAAAGCGAACCTTTTTCAAGTTTTGACCGGTTTTTAAAAAAATATAAGTTTGGGTAAAAAATGCAAGAGCAAAGCGTAATAGTTCAATGGAGAGCCGGTTTGCATGCAAGGCGGGCCGTAGATCTGGTAAAAGTTGCCAATAAATTCAAGTCTACAATAACCCTCAAAAAGGATGATATCGAAGCCGATGCAAAATCCATCATTAATATCATGACTCTTGAAGCGATTTACAAGACCCAGCTCATCATACTTGCCGAAGGGGACGATGAGATAGAGGCAATCAATGCAATTATTGAAATTTTTTCCGTAATTGATGAATAAATAACTAATTTTTAATTAAACGGAGGAAGAAGGTTTACCGGGAATGAACATCCTTGTTATAGATGATGATGCAAACATCAGGAATGTGCTAAAAGAAATATTGACAAAGGAAAACCACAATGTCATCACCGTGGAAGACGGCTACAGGGGCATCGATGTTCTGAAGGCCGAGCCGGTCGATCTTTGCTTCCTTGATCTCTGGATGCCCGCTATAGGCGGCATCGAGGTGCTTAAAATGATAAAGGAAGATTTTCCCGGTGTGGAAATCATCATGATTTCCGGAGAAGCCAAAATCGATCATGCGGTCAGGGCCACAAAGATCGGCGCCTATGATTTTATCGAGAAGCCCCTCTCCGCCCAGAATATCATCGTTACAGTCAACAATTTCGCCAAACAGATGGAAAACCACTCCAAACGAACGGCGGCCAATATTATTACAAACGAGAGGCTCGTCGGTGAATCAAAACCCATAAGGATCGTAAGGGAATTAATCGATAATGCCGCAAGAAGCGATGCACGCATTCTCATAACCGGCGAGAATGGCAGCGGCAAGGAACTCGTTGCACGCGAGATACATTTGAAATCAGGCCGTGCAAAAATGCCCTTCATAGGCATCAACTGCGCCGCAATACCGGAAAACCTCATAGAGTCCGAGTTGTTCGGCTACATGAAAGGATCGTTCACCGGTGCATCTGGCGACAGGGCCGGGAAATTTGAGCTTGCGAATAACGGCACGCTTTTCCTTGACGAAGTGGCCGAGATGTCGCTCTCCACGCAGTCCAAAGTTTTAAGGGCATTGCAGGAAATGAAAATAACAAGGATAGGAACTTCAGATTCCATCGATGTGAATATACGTATAATTTCTGCAACAAACAAGGATATAAAAGAGGAGATCAAGAACGGCAATTTCAGGGAGGACCTTTATTACAGGCTGAAAGTCATACCTGTATACATGCCTTCGCTGAAAGAACGCAGGGATGATATTCCGCTTATCATTGATTATTTCCTCGGAAAGATATGCACTGCCGGCAGCATCAAAATTAAAACCATAAACCGTGACGCTGTTGATTACATGACCGGATATTCCTGGCCGGGCAATGTGCGGCAGCTGCGAAACATAATCGAAAGGCTCATAGTCATGGTGCAGTCGGATGTAATAACCCTTGATGATGTCAAAAATTACATAGATGATGAGTCTCTGATTTCCAGTAATTCCAGCGTCGATAAATATGAGAAACTCAAACTCGATGCTGCCCGCAATGAATTTGAAAAGGATTTCATCGAGAAGAAATTGAAGGAAAACAATTACAACCTCACAAAAACGGCAAAGGCGCTCGGCCTTTATCCCGGCAATCTGCATTCCAAAATGGCAAAACTCGGCATAGAGTTGAAGAAGTAGGTGTGTGGGAGCGCAGCTCCCTTGCCCCTCAGCCTGTTCCATCGCTGATTTATCAATTAACAATATTATTATGTTAATCTAACGGTTACAAATGGCTGCCTGCGAGCAAGACGACTTCCAAATGCATGCCAAGGGTTCATAAAAACGTTCAATGTTTTACTTTCATGCATTTGGCAATCGTCTTCTCTTGTCGCACCATTTGTAACCTTGATGGTTAAATTAATTTTGATTATTCTTTAAAAAGCCGCGACGGAACAGGAAGAAATAATATTATTTTTGGATAATTATATTAATCAAGCAACTTTTTGGATGAACTTTTACAAAGAAGTGAATATAAATTGAATCCCGCTGCCGATGATAACAAGAATCTGTTAAATATAATACTGGTGAGATTTTTCACATAGGGACACAGTTTAATTAAAAGTCAACAAAAATTGTGTCAATATAATCAATAATTTGATACCATTTGTTTCAACGATCCGTTTATGGAGAAAAAAAATGGCGTTGTTTTACAAACATGGGGAACCTCCATATACAGTTGCCGCGGTTCACGGCGGTCCGGGAGACACGGGCGGTATGCGAGCTGTTGCGGTTGAGCTGTCGAAATCGGCCGGCATTCTCGAACCCATCCAGACAGCATTGACCATCGACGGTCAGGTGGAAGAACTCTCATTGATTCTTCAGAAATACGCAAAACTTCCCGTAGTCCTGATCGGCCATTCCTGGGGAGCTTGGCTTTGTTTCATTCTGGCGGGGAATTATCCGCAGCTTGCAAAAAAACTTGTATTAATCGGATGCGGCCCGTTTGAAAGCGGTTTTGTCCCGCAGATTGAGAATGCCAGATTGAGCCGTTTGAATAAAACTGATAGAATGCAATATAAGCACTGTATTGACACCTTGATGGATACTGAATCTCCGGACAGGGAAGAAGCATTCGCATTGCTTGGAGAATTATGCATTAAAACCGATATCTATGAACCGTTGACCCGCGGGAAGGTAAAAGGTACCGGCCGTGGACAGGCATTGATTTTTCAGAAAGTAATGGAAGAGGCTTTGAGCTTGAGGGAAAGCGGCAGGCTCCTGGAATACGGCAAAAACATCAAATGCCCGGTTACTGCCATTCACGGTGATTATGATCCCCATCCGTCTGACGGAGCTGCGGGGCCGCTTTCAAAAATCATAAAAGATTTTAAATTCATTCTGTTAAAAAATTGCGGGCACTATCCATGGCTGGAAAAAAATGCAAAAGACGATTTTTACAGCGCATTAAAATCCGTACTGTCCTAAACGGTGAATACATGCGGACCGTAAAAATTTAAAAAGTGAATTTGATCCTTTGGGAAAGAATTTGAAGTTTGTGATTTCAAAAATCTGTAATTACAATCGCCCCGGCCGCAAAAAACAACATTCAAATTAATAATCATTTTTTTTTATTTTACACATATTTATTGAATTTTATTGCGGGCAGGATGTATAATTAAAGTTAATAATAAAGTTTAAAACAAGGGGAAATGTTATGAAAATAAAAAGTAAGATCATGATCATTAATATTCTAATTTTATTTTTTCTTGTTCTGTCAATCGTCTTTGTAATCAATATTTTTCTTGATTCCATTTTAAAGAATACGGCTGAAAAATACAGGAACGAATTGATTGGTGAAAAGAAAGCGTATCTTAAAGGGCTGGTTGATGTTTCGTACGAAATTATTGAAAAGAAATACAAGGCTTATGTCGATGCAAACGGAACGGACAGCAACGGCATCTCCAATGTCCAGAGGGAAATCATCCTGATAATCAAAAGCATGAGGTATGATAACGGCGTGGGCTATTACTGGATAAATGACATGACAAGGCCGTACCCTATGATGATCATGCACCCTGTTATGCCCGGTCTGGACAGGAAAATAATGAATGACAAGATATACAATTGTGCGGGAGACACAAAAAAAAATCTTTTCGTGGCATTCGCCGATGTGTGTGAAAAATCCGGAGAAGGTTACGTAGATTATCTTTGGCCGAAGCCCGTTGCCGGAGGGAAAACTGCCGAAATGCCGAAGCTGGGGTTTGTCAGATTATTCAAGCCTTTCAACTGGATCATCGGCACGGGATTTTATATTGATGATGTGGAAGCCAGGATCAATGTTTTCAGAATGCAGTCAGCAGCAATTAAAGGTATAATGCTGTTTGTTATAACACTGATTGTTACGGGCGTAGTCCTGGCATTCACAACTGCAATGACTGCCGGTTTTTCCTACCAGGTCAACAGGATAAACAAATCACTCGATGTAATCAAATTCTTTTCGAATGACGAGGTTGACCTGACAAAGCGGCTCCAGTCCAATTCAAGGGACGAACTGGGGACATATTCGAATAATTTCAACAAATTCACGGACAGGCTGACCGGAATGATTTTAAGCATCAAAAGGGTCATAACAAAAAGCTTTGATATAGGCAGCAATCTTAACCATAATTCGATGGAAATAACATCAAGCACGGAAGTGATGAATTATTCGGTGAATGATATCAGGCAGAAAATCGATGACTTCGACCTGGAACTGAACAATGTAAAAAACCTCACCGTTGACATGAATAAATTCCTGAAAAAAATAGTGGACAGGATCGAGGATCAGTCCGCAAACATAAACGAATCGTCATCCGCAATAGAGGAAATGATAAGCTCGATAGTAAATATTTCTTCCGTTGCACAGGACAGGCTGCGGCTAGTTGACAATCTTGATGACGAGGTAAGGATAAGCAGGCAGTGCATGGAAAACAACACTTTGCTGACCGGCTCCATAATAAAATCCACAGACACCATTTTAAACATAATCAAAACCATCAAATATATAGCCTCTGAAACCCAGATACTTTCGATAAATGCCAGGATCGAGGCTGCACATGCCGGTGAATACGGCAAGGGCTTTGATGTGGTGGCCGAAGAAATCAGGAACATGTCCGAGTCGACTGCAATCAGCGCAAAGCAGATCAGCGATTCTCTCACGGGAATAATCAATGATATTAATTCGACCCATCAATCCTCCGAAGATACAGGCAAGGCCATAATGGAGATAACAGAAGGCATCATGAATGTTTCCGAGAGCTTCAAGGAAATTTCTTCGGGCATGAAGGAAATGAGCGTTGGAAGCAATCAGATACTTACATCCCTGAACAATCTTATAGAAATTTCCGAGTTTATAAAGGATGCCTCCAAAAGCATTAACGATAAAACAGACAATATAGAAAGCTCGATCATAAAATTAACAGGCTTGTCCAATGGCAATAAAACCAGCATAAATGAAATATACGAAGGTATGTCGAATATAGCCGGCTCCATGGCAAAACTTGAAAAATTATGCGGCGATAACTACTCGGTTATCGATTATTTTGAAAAGGAAATCAGTAAATTCAAGACGGCAGGCTAATGCCTCAGCAGATGAATTTAAATTTCAAAATAATCTTTAACTTGCCAAATATCCATTGGTTACAAAAAATGTTTAAAATAAAATTCATCCGGGTGAGGTACCGGTGAATCAAATATTTAAATAAAGTGGAAAACGGTCAAAAAAAAGTATAATTCAGTCATGTTAATTTTTTGGGAAATATTTGATAATAATTTTTATCACGGAGTTTGTCATGGAACCGGAGAATGAAAAAAGTTTACATAAATCAGAAGAAGAACGTGTTACGGATAATGATGATGAAAAGGCCGATGAAGGTAAAAAGATAGTTTATGATCTGGGAAATTTACCGCTTGAACATATGACCTTTTAGATTTTTTGATTTGATGAATTTTACCGGCTTGTATCCGATAAAAATGTAAAAAGTTGGTCTGAAAAGCAGGAACATTAAAAAAGTTATTGTCCCGCCCAAGAGAGCCGGTAATTTTTATATTTATTTTTTATTATTTAACTGCTATGCAGTGGGGCCATGCAGTTTCACCAAAGAAAATGCATGGCTCTTTATTTATCATGTTATGATCAAGGACCGATACATTAATTCAATAATGAAACCGCAACATTTTTTGTCATTGATTTTTTTTATTGCCTGTTCAGTTTTATTTTACGTCCTGTTTATCAGGCATGCCGCCTGGCCCCTGTTTTTTTTTATTCCCGGCTTTGCAGCGGCATATTATTGCGGAATCAAAAATACTGCCTTATACATTGATGCCGTTGTAAAGATCAGTTACAATTTTCCCTGTGTCATGCCATTTTTATACTATACTGTTTTTATTTTAATTATTTATTTTTTTTCATCCGGCAAGGGCCGCATCGATAATCCTTTCTATCTGCTTTATCCTGCGTCATTGCTGTTTTACTGCGCCGGCATGTTATTATTG
>JBJKSS010000372.1:0-8197 GCA_046703745.1 Spirochaetota bacterium | reverse complement strand
TAATCATGTTCTGGGCAAGGCGGTAATGATTTATTATCCGTTCAGCAGGATGAAAGTATTAAGATAATTTATTTTTATTTTTCAGAGCTATAAAAAATGAATGTCTGCATAGTATAGGGAATTAATTATGCCAAGATTTGATCATTACAGGAAAAAAATTAATTTAAAAAAGATATTGGTTGATATTATACTTGTTTATATATTGAGTGTAATTGTGGTGATGCTTTTTAATTCGATGTTCATGCAGGCATTCAAGATTCATTCCATTTCAATGGAGCCCCAGATTAAGGATGATACATGGATCATTATCAACAAATACATTTACGGCCCCAAATATCCTTTTACGGAACAGCGCATATTTGATGCTACGAAAAACATCCGAAGGGGAGATGTTATTGTTTTTATGTCCAATGACTATATGAAAACCAACAGTTTTTACAAATCCGTTTCAATGATGCTTTATACCCTTTCTTTTACCCTGATTGAACTTCCCAATGGACTCGATGGTGATGACGAGAATATTTATATCAAACGGGTTATAGGTGTTCCCGGGGATACTATAAAATTCAAAAATATCGACGGCAAAACGGAAGTTTTTATAAACGATATACTGGAAAAAAATGCCATAGATAGAAAATACGATATTATAGATGATAATGAAAAGTATCCCCTTATATCAGAAACAAGGGTCGGGAAAGATGAATATTATGTGCTTGGCGATAACAGAAAAAACTCCAGTGATTCAAGAGTGTGGGGGAGCATCAAATCAAACCAGATCATAGGCAAGGCAATCTATGAATATCATCCAAAATTCGGAGTTATTAAATAGATTACGGTAAAATAATAAGTCTCTATATCCATTTTCCTTTTTGTACTTCAAAATGTCATTATTGCAGTTTTTATTCAGTAAAATTCGATGATCAACCGGCTAAAAAATACCTGGCTTCACTTGAAAAAGAATTATTGTTTTATTTATCAAAATTAGATTTGACTGAATTGAAAACAATATATATAGGCGGGGGAAATCCGGGGGCTTCAAGTAATACTTTAAGTCATGTACATACAATTCTTGAACACAGTTTGAATTTAAGTTGTATAAAAGAATATACAGTGGAAAGTAATCCTGTAAGCATTAATGCTGATTTAATAAATGTTTTAAAAGGGATGAAGTGTAACAGGGTATCGTTGGGTATCCAGTCGTTTAATGAGAAATCCCTGTTGTTAAGTAACAGGCGAGGGCAGGGCTTAAAAACTGTATTGAATGCATTGGATATGTTGAGGGATAACTGTTTCGATGTATCTATAGACATAATTAATGGTTTACCCGGTTTGGATATAGAATACGAAGTTAATTATCTGAAAAAGGTGTTAAAATCTTATAAAAACATAAATCATTTGTCATTCTATGATTTGTCAATTGATAAGGATTGTTATTTTTTTAATAACATGCAAGGCGATTTTCCTGATGAAAAGCAGGGATTTGAATTTGAAAAAAGGGTTAAAAGGCTTTTAAAAAAGTATAAATTTGTAAATTATGAAGTGTCCAATTTTTGCAGAATGAATAAGGTTTCCATGCACAATTTGACATACTGGAAGTACGGGAATTATCTCGGGCTGGGGCCGGCTGCCCACAGTACAATAGGGGATTTACGTATAGAAAACAAGCCTGATATTGACTGTTATAATAATTTTCAATCATTCAGGAATGAATACAGTCTGGACCGCAGACAGCAGATCGAAGAATATGTTTTAATGGGATTGAGACTCTCCATCGGAATAAATGTCGATGTTTTTTTTGAGCGGTTTAACAAGGAATTTTTCCAGCTTTTTGATCAAACTTTAAAAAAATATCGAAAATATTTTTCTGTAAGAAATAAAAATGTGTTTGTAAATAAAAAGGGAAGATTGATTTTAAACAAACTCCTTGTCGAAATGTTTCTGGAGCTTGACGATAAACCAAATATTTGATTTTTTTATTAAATAATGCGAGTAGACATAATATATCTTATCGGAAGTAAAAAACGGATAAAAATTAATTTATAAGATTAAACAATTCTATCGGTTGACCGTTTTTAAAAAGCCATATTTTTTCCTTGATAATTTTGACAGGTATACCTTTCAGCAGATCGGCAGCAAACTGTGCCACTTTGGGTACATTGCTCATTTTTTTGATTCTTAACATTATGGAGGTTTCATTAACGGTTAATAATTCAATATAGTCCTGATAAATGCCTGTTATGGTTTTGCCTTTTTTATCGAAGCTGTAATTTGTTTTAATGCTGTTGTAATTCTCCAATGTTCCGGCTGCCTTATCATGATATTGTTTTTTAAAACCGATCGAATAATCGGTAAAATCGATCATTTCGATCAACGATATTTTTTTGTCATACTTTATTTTTTTCAGCCTGTTTATTGAAATATCCCTGTGTTCGGCTGATTTGAGTATTTTCAACAATTCATTCTCACTATAATCATTCAGGGTATGAAATTCCATGATCTCGCATTTTGACTCTATGCCCAGCGACAAAGCGCTTGAAAACTGGATTTTGGGATGCGGATTAAAGCCCTGCGAATATGAAATTTTAACACCCGATCTTAAAAAAAGCTTCTCAAAATAAGTAAGAATGTCAATGTGACCTATGTATTTGATCAGGTTTGTTTTTGAAAATTCAAGGATGAACCTTGCCGGAACTGCATCGATTTTATATTCTGCATCTGTTATTTTACCATCAAAATCTTTGCTGACATTTTTTTGTATTTCCCCGCCGCAGATGCTGCATTCCCTTTCACACTCATCTTTGCAGCTTTTTGTGAGAATCCTTTTTGCTGAATTATCGAGCTCTTTCAGGAAATAATCTTTTGATAAACCCGTATCTATCATGTCCCATGGCAGCCGTGCATTGGTATCCTTTTTAGACAGGTATTCGCCGTAATTTATTCCAAATTTTGAGAATGCATTCCTGTAAATTTCAAAATTGAAATGATCGTCCCAGCCGTCAAATCTTGCGCCGTTGTTGAATGCCTCAAGCATTGCCAATCCTGTTTTTTCATCACCGCGCGAGACGAATCCTTCTATATAGGACATGTGCGGATCATGCTTTTTCACCCTTACTCTTGTGCGCCGGTAATGAGCCTCGATTTTATCGATTGCCGCGATTGATTCTTCAAGAGACAGTTGCTTTTCATATTGGAAAGGCGTATGGGGCTTGGGGACAAATACCGCAACATTCAGGTTAATGTTTATCCTGCTGTATAGTGAAAGAATATTGTCGATGAACTTTATTATATCTTCCGGTTCATTTGTTTGTCCCGGAAGTCCGATCATGAAATAAAATTTAACGAGTTTCCAGCCGTGTTTTAATGCATATTCGATTATGTTTTTAATTTTGTCGATCAAGACTATTTTGTTTATTGAAAGCTGCCCTTCTTCCGTGCCGGATTCTATCGCAAATGTCAGGCCGCTTTTTCTTACCGAACTGATTTTTTCAAGTAGATTTACGTCAAATGTTTCAACCTTGATGCTCGGCAGCGAGAATGAAATGTTGTATCTGCTGTATTTGTTTGTGAAATATTCGGTCAAATTTATTATCTGGGAATAATCGCCGCTTGAAAGGCTGGATAATGTTATTTCATTTGCCCCTGTTTTTTTAATACCGTCATCTATAATATTTATGATCCTGTCGGCATTTCTTTCCCTGTAGGGTTTGTATATTACACCGGCCTGGCAAAATCTGCATTTATTCGGGCAGCCGCGCATTATTTCTACAACAAGCTTGTTCTGGATTATATCGATGTTCGGGATTATTCCACCAACGGCACCATCATCTTCGCAGAAACCGGAGTAAATTTGCCTTCTGATTTTTTCATTTGAATACAATGGCGAATAAATCCCGGGTATCGATGATAATTCCTTGAGCCTGGCCTGTCTGCCGCATTTTTTATTCTTCAATTCACGAAATTTTTCGAGTAAGGGCCCGATGGTTTCTTCTCCCTCGCCTATCAAAAACAAATCTGCAAACGGTGCATAAGGTGCAGGATTTACGATCGAGGGGCCACCGCATAATATGATCGGTGCGTTTTCATCCCTGCCGCCAGCCAACAGGGATATTTTGCCGAGTTTCAGAATGTTTAAAAAATTTGAAAAAAGCAGTTCGTACTGGATCGAAAATCCGATAAAATCAAAATTATCAAGCGGTGTTTTTGTTTCAAGTGAAAACAGCGGGATATCTTTTTCAAGCAGGTACTTTTCAAAATCCAGCCATGGCGAGAAAACCCTTTCGCATGAGGCAAAATCAAGCCTGTTTATCCTGTCATAAATTATTTTTATTCCGAGGTTGGACATCCCTATTTCATAAACATCCGGATAGCTTATTACAAACTTTACATTGCTGTTTTGAAAATCCTTTTCAGGTATGCCGATTTCATCGCCGATATACCTTGCCGGTTTTTCAAAATTTATCAAGTTATTTTCGATTAGTTCAAAATCCATCATTATAGCCGCTGTTCATCAATAATTATATCTGTTTAATTCGATATTAAGCATAAGACCGATCCCCATAAAGCATGTCATAAGGAAAGAACCGCCCGCGGACAGGAATGGCAGAGGTATTCCTGTTATGGGCATAATGCCTATATCCATGCCTATATTCTGAAATATGTGAAAAAGGTACATCACCAGGATGCCTATGATAACATAGGTTTCAAAATAAGAACGGGCATTCAGAATTATTATGAACCCCCTGTAAAATATAAGCGAGAATAAAATAAGTATTACCAGACTGCCGAAAAAGCCGGTTTCTTCGGCAATTACCGGATATATGAAATCGGTGGCTGGTTCCGGTAAAAGCTTGTTTTGTATCTGGTCACCCTTGCACCAGCCTTTGCCGAACAATCCCCCGTTCCCGATCGTCGTCTGCGATTGACTGATATTATAACCGCTGCCCTTTTCGGCCAGGTCGGGTCTTAAGAATATCTTGATCCTGTCCATCTGGTATGTGTCTTTTATCTTGTGATCGGCGGCAAGGGAAATTGATAAACCGATTATCAGTATTGAGGCGAAAAAAACATACCAGTAAAAGAATGCCCTGAAGTTTTCATCGATTCCCTTTATTATATTGAAAAATCCGAGTAATGCCAGGATCAATGTTGCCGCAATGGCACACAAAAATATCATTATGTAATGAACATTATTGGCCAGGCTCAATATTCTGTTTTCACCCTTGAAAAAGACAAGATTGTAGGCATCTATAAAGGGTATAATCATGATTGTCGAGATCAGCAGAATGGTATAAACCAGATATCTTTTTTTTACTCCGGCAATAAAGGATATTCCGAGAAAAACAGGCAAATATACGAGCATGGTGCCAAAATCATTCTGAAGCAGTATAAATATCACAGGTATGAACAATATCAGCAGAGCTTTTAAATAAACGGATATTTTTTTTATATTATTTCTGTTTTCCGCATAAAATTTTGCCAGGAACAGGATGATTGCGATTTTCATGAACTCTGAAAATTGAAGGGAAAGCTGTAAAAATTTCAGATTAATGCTGAACCTTCTCTGTCCCTTTATTTCAGGAAATAATAATGTCAGGATCAAGCCCATCAGGAAAACAATATAGAGAATAAGCGCCATGTTTTTGAAATTTTTTGTGGGTATGAATAATATCGTGATGAAAATAAAAACACTGATTACGAAAAAAAATATCTGTTTTATATATTGTGACTGGACTTCCACATCCTTTGTCAAATTTGCAGAATTGATGAATAAAATGCCTATGATGGTCAACAGTACAGCGGCCAAAAGAAGTATATAGTCAAATACAGTCACAAATTTTGTAAATTTCATCGATTATTCCCCGGTATTATTTTCTTCTTCAACATACTTGTCCTTTATCGGATAGCCAAGCCGTCTGGCAGACTGTTCGAAGTCTTCCTTATTGAGCCATGCATTGAATGTCATGCATGCAAGCGGGGCCGCATATTTCAACGGATGATTGTCTTCGTTTTCGACGAGAACAACAACGACTATCCTGTCTTCAGGGGAATAATCCAGCGGTCCGTACCCGGCAAACCATGAATGTGTGTGTTTTTTTTCAGAGATGCCAACTTCTGCTGTACCCGTTTTACCTGCTAGCTTGAATTTATTCGACCAGAATGCCCTTCCGGCGGTACCCTCTGTAACTACTTTGGACAATGCATCCTGAATGAAATCAAAAACTTTATCTCCAAAGTTCACCGTTAAAATCTTTTCAGGCTCTATTTTTTTTATTATATCACCCGTTATGGATGATCGTATTTCTTTCAAAAAATGAGGTTTGAAGGAATAGCCTTTGTTGGATAATACGGACATAAAATTGGCGATCTGAAGCGGCGTTACCTTGACATCCCCCTGCCCTATTACGGTATTTAATGTATGGCCGTCGAGCCATGTCTGCCCGTTGCTTTCCATCCATTCGACAGAAGGTACGAGTCCTTCTTTTTCATACGGCAGGTCGATGCCGAGAAGACTGCCGAATCCGTAGGAAGTTGCATATTTGTATATTCGATCCGGACCTACCTTTAAACCTGCATTGTAGAAATAGACATCGCAGGAGTTCATTATGCCTTCCATAAGATTTTGCCAGCCGTGTCCCGACGGATAGACCCAGCATTTAAAATCCTGCCTGCCGAGCCTGTAGAATCCGCCGCAAAAAAATTTTTCATTCGGTGAGATTATATTTTCATTCAATATGGCTGTTGCGGTAACAAGTTTGAAAATCGATCCTGGCGGATATAACGATTGTATGCTTCTGTTTATCAGAGGGGTATCTTTGGTATTCAAAAGAAGTTCCCTGATTTTTTTTTCATTCTCGGCATTTTTCAGTATGTAAATATTGGGATCATAATCAGGATAACTGGTCATTGCAAGAATCTCACCTGTGGCAGGTTTCAAGACGATAATGCAGCCCGATCTGTCTGCAAGGATTTTTTCCACAGTTTTCTGAAAATTCAAATTTATCGACAGGACAAGTTCATAACCGGGTTCGGGCTTTATCTCTTTTTCATTTATCTCCCTTTTTATCTTCATCTTGGCAACTTGCTGATAAAATTTATAGCCTGGTTTGCCCCTTAAGATATCCTCGTTATATTTTTCAATCCCGTTTTGCCCCAGATTGTCGTACTGCTCATATCCTTTTGTTTTGTAGATTTTAAGATCATTGGAGCTTATCGGGCCGATGTGTCCAAGAACATGGGAGAGAGTATCCATGTTGGGATAATATCTGTATAAAACTTCCTTGTATGTAACGCCGGGCAATTTATCAAGATTTTCATCGATTTTTGTGAATGTTTCCAGCGGAATGTTTTCGGCTATCATTATGTCGGAATTACCGGTTTTTTTGCCTTCAGCAATGGTCTTTTCCAGATAATTGTATTCAACGCCAAGGGAATCTTTAAGATATAATATTTCATTCTGCCTTACTGAATTATCTTTCGGTAAATCATAAGGATTTATATAAATGTCGAATGCTGTGATATTCTGGGCCAAAATACTTCCGTCAGAAGAATAGATATTGCCCCTTATAGGTGCTATTCTTACCGTTTTTTCAGTATTTTTCTGTGTCTGTATTTCATAATTCAAATTTTTTAATATTTGCAAATTGGCTATTATAAATATGAGAGCAAGGAACGAAACAATTGTGAGAATGATTATGATCAAAAGTCGAAACTGGAAATCCTTATCCTGCCCGGGTTTAATGTTTGATATATCAGCCATTTAAATATGATTTCCTCGAACCTTTATAAAACTTTTTGTATATTAAAAATATCGGAATTGAGAGAAGTATGGTGTAAATCAACTCAATCCAGTAAATATTTACGAAGTAATTTATCAGGTAATCCGTATTCATGAATAAAAAAACCAGGATCATGTATAAAAATGCCTTGACAAGCATAAATACAAATATGGTGATTGTTGAAATAAAGGTGTTTTCTATATAAACAATTTTGGATATTGATGTTGAATATCCAATGTCAGTATAAATCAGGGCATACAGACCTATTATCGGATATTTACTGCTGATTTCAAAAGCAAGTCCGGAAGAAAACCCGAATATCATTCCGAAAATAGGCCCGCCGAAAAAACCGTTAAATACGGTCAATTTCAAAATGATGTCGGGCAAGACATTTTTCACCCTCACGAATTTTATCAAATCGG
>JBJKSS010000371.1:0-6939 GCA_046703745.1 Spirochaetota bacterium | reverse complement strand
CATTGAGTCCTACACTCCCCCTCTCATTCGACAATGATCCGTTTTACATAAATGATCCGTTCGGTGCAAAACAGACAATGTTCGCTTCCGGGTATCAATGGATAGAAAGAAGTGGAATGCTTTCCCTTTCGGTTTCTTTGCCCCTAAGCACAATGCTGCCTTTTTCAAGGGAACAGTTGATTATAATCAGGAACAGCTACGGCATTGAAGAGGCGAAAAAAAACATTTCCGAAGCGAAGCTTAATATCAGGCGGGAAGTACAATCAAGCATCTTAAGCCTGCAGAAAAATTTAAAGGCGATCCAGATGCTTAAAATCAACATTGACCTTTGCCAGGAAGCGTATGACAGGACGTATGATGCATACAGGATCGGGAGCAAAAAGCTCATCGAAGTTGTAGATGCCGAAAACGAACTTAACAGTGCGAAACTGAATTTGCTCAGGCAGAAATACGAATACAACGCCAATCTGCTTGACCTGGAATATGACCTGAACATGAGTATTGATGATATTTTAAATGGCTCGAGGTGAGCAGCGTGAAATACAGTTTTATTTTTACAGGTAATTATGAGAAAACCTTTTTCAACTGAGGGGCCAGTTTACCTGCCATAGGGTTGTTCCCTGTTAATAAATTCCCCCCAGTTTTTGTTTTTAATAATTTAATGTTCTGCTGACTCTCCCCCTTTAATATTAGTACCTTTGGTGGAAGCAAGGGGTCTAGACCCCTTGTATCCACCAACCCCTTTGTATCTCTTTGACAGAAAAAACTCAATTCGCCTGTGAATCTTTCTTCTCCGCCTTCTGCCTGTTGATTCCCAGATCCCTGATCATTCTCGCAGAATGCATTGAATCAATGTAAGTACCCTTCGATTCATTGTAGAGCACATTTCATCATTTTCAAAACGAATTTCTTCGCCGCAATTCATGATTCTTGTAATATTGTTTAAATTTTTCCGGTTACTGCGGTTCGCACTTGTTAAATTTTTAATTAAACTTTATAAAGCCTGTGCCCCGGATAATACCATATCCTCTCCCCGGAATGCAATAAAATAAATTTGATTATTCATTTTAAAAAAATAATTATTATTTTTCCTGTTCTGCCGCGGCTTTTTAAAGAATAATCAAGATTAATTTAACCATTAAGGTGAGGGCCTGCGCGGCAAGAGCCGAGCACCAAATTGGGGATCATAAAAGTGAAGGGATTTGTTCATTTTAATTTGAATATCCCCAATTTGGTGCTCGGGCTCGCAGACAGCAAGTCCTCACCGCTAGATTAATATATTAATATTGTTAATTGATAAATCAGCGGCGGAACAGGCTGAGGGGAAAGGGAGCTGTGCTCCCACAAACCTGGGGGTTGAGAGGGGCTTGAGCCCCGCTAATTATTTCAGTTTTTTCTCCAGTCTTTCTATCCTTCTTTCCATCTGCGACCTGTATTCCTCGTGAGCGCCGGTTATTGCGATGTCGATTTTTTTCAGTGCATCCACGAGGTATTTGCCGTCGATCCTGTACCTTTTCAAAAGCTCGAGTGCAACATCGTCCGCGGCGAATTCTTCCTTGTCGTCCCTCACCAGGGCGCAGGCCTTGCGTGCCTCATCGACGGCTGACTCCAGGTCACGGGTGAGGGCGATCTCATCATCGTTGAGGGTTTCTGCATCAAGCTCCTTTTCAGCTTCGTCTGCCGAGTACCTGGCCTGTTCAACTGCGAGGTCGTATATGCCGTGCCTCAATGCGATGTGGCCTATCTCATGGGCGAGTATGGCAACGAGCTGTCTGTAATCGGTCAGCATTTCGAGGAGTTTGCTGCTTACAAAAATATATCCGCCAGGTCCTGAGAATGCAAGGGGGTCAGGGTCGTTTATTATCCATGCCCTGTATTTCACATCATAATCGTAGGTCTGCCTGTTGAGTATGTTGATGATAACGTTTATCCTTTTTGTCATTTCTGCGTCCATGACAATGTTTCTCTGCAGGACGTCGTATGACGCTGCAATGCCTATGGCACGCATATTCTGACCGATGAATGCGTCCTTGACCCCGATTAACTCTCCCTGTTTGGGGAAATAGGAAAGTTTTGTTTCTTTCCTCACCCTGGACACATCGGCAGGCTTAAACTCGGTTATGGCCATAAGCTTGTTGTAATCTATTTGCTTCAGATTTTTTTTTCTCGAATAATCTATGACGAATCCCTTTATGGCTGCGGTGTACCCTGCCGGTGAAATGGTCTGTTTCGTGGCGTTGTCAAAATCGGAAAAATCCATGTCCCTGAATTTATCCTTTGCATTCGAGCTAGGAGCCGCAAGAGCCATTTTGGATATGAATCCCGTGGTTTAGTTGTAGGTAATCTGTGCCCAGCCCGGGTCATCCGCCGATTCTTTTATGTAATCGACCGGGGTGCCCATTTTCAAAACAAGCAGGGTGTTGTAATAACTGCCCGGGCCGTCCTTGACCAGCGTCTTGTCCCTTCCGATCCTGATCTGCGATGCATTCACAAGACAGGTGCATAATATAAAAGCGGCGGCGAGGAAGATTGTTTTTCTTATCATAAGTTTCTCCTGTTTTTGATAAATCATTTTTCGGTAAGCTTGACCGGCTTGCCGAATTTGTCCCTGTGTTCATTATAATGGTTCATATAAAATTTTGCAGGGCCGAAATCATTGTTTTGAAAAAATTTCGAGCATTCGAGGAATTTTACAGAGTCGCTCTTTTCATAAGCCTCGAGCATTTCATGGAATTTCTTTTTGTTTTCTTCATTGCCCTCGATGAAATAATAAACTTCAACAGGAATGTCCTTGCCCTTGAGGCCGAACTTCCCGACATAATTGAGATCGTATTTTGTTTTCAGGAGGTGATATGCGCTTTCGCCGACAAGGATGTTTGATGAAAAAAATTTGTTCGCCCCTTCCAGCCTGCTTGTCGAATTAACGCTGTCGCCTATGGCAGTGAACTCGAGTTTTTTTTCGTCTGCCCCGAAGCTTCCGAAAATCATCGGCCCGGAGTTGACCCCTATCCTTACGCTCAAGCCGTAGTCTTTGGAGAGTTCCCTGTTGATATTATAGCACTCGAATGCCGCCCTGACCGCACAATCCGCATGATCCGGGGAATTATCCAGTGCGCCGAAAAGGGCCATCAAACCGTCACCAAGGTACTTGTTGACCCAGCCGCCGTTGTTTATTATTGCCTCGGAGAATTTTTTAAGATAAAGGTTCAAAATCTCCACGACCTTTTCAACGGAATTTTTTTCCGAGAAAGTTGTAAAGCCTGCTATGTCGATGAACATGCCCGAAGCCTCGACCTTTTCACCGTAAGCGGTGAGCGGCTTGTTCGAGTCTATTATTTTATTCAAAAGTTCGGGGCTGATGTATGTGCTGAATGCATTCTTGATCTTGTTCCTCACCTGGCCGACAAGGAGGTAATTCGTTGCGATGGAAGTTATGAAAACCAGCAGGAATATGAGAATTCCTGCGGATGTTGTCTGGAACATGATGTTGTGAAAAATAAACAGATAAAAATGAACGATTAAAATAACAGCGAGAAGTCCGAAAAATAAAATCGAGTTTCTCACGGGGTATTTCGTGTCGATCATGAATGATACGAAGATGAATAAAATCAGGAAGTATATCAGGAATTCAAATACAGGATTGAAGTTCCTGATCCAGTCATTGTATTCAAGATTGAGGTATGTAGTGGCCTGTATTTCGACCCCGGGATAAGCCTGTATCTTCGTAAACGGCGTACTTTTCATGTCCAGGAGCCCCCTTGCCGTTGCACCGATGAATACAACCTTGTCCCTGAAAGTGCCGTCGGGTAATATCCTTTTGCCCGTATTTTTAAGATCACTTGAAAAATCAGAAAGCACGGATATCGGCGAAACGTATTTGAAGGTTTTGTTGATGCCGCCCCTGCCGTACCAGTTGATTGTGAAGGTACCGTCCTTGTGAAGTTTTAAATCTTTCGGAAGCGAGCCGTTGTGCGATTTAAGATAGACAGCAGCTGCGAGTGCGGGGTAGTACGAATTTTTTATCTTCACTACAGGCAGATAATTCCTGATGGTTCCGTCGGCATCCGCCTCTATTTCCGCAAAACCGAAATTTTTGTTGTTCGAGGTAAATAATGAATACGGCTTCAGTACCGAATGATAAACCGGTACGTTTTTGAAACCGGATATGTTATTTATCCCGATTGCATCAAGAGAGTCTCCGCTCTGGCCGTATTTTTCGACATCAAAGCAGATGAAAACTTTGCCCGTTCTGATGACATTGTTAAATGCATTGTCAGAGTCCGCTCCGTACAAGACTCCCTGGGTTTCATAATCGAGCCTGTCTATGTCGGGGTTGTTGAATATCATGTCGAACACTACTTCCCTGGCGCCTTCCTTTATCAGTTGTTTTGCGATCATGCCGTAATAGAACCTCGGCCAGGGCCAGTAAATGCCTTTTTCATTCATCAGTTCAAGGGAATGGTCGTCGATCGGGATTATGACAGCTTCTCCTGTTTTCCGGGAATTATCGTTTACCCTGACCTTCAGTTTGAACAATGAATCATATATGCCGTTCTGTATCCTTTTTTGAATGCCCGTGTTGTAAAATAAAACGGTTAAACCCAGAGAGATTATGCATATTATGAATGAAAATAAAATCCTGTTCAATGTTTTGTTCGGGCTGAGTTTCAACATCATGATCCTGCCTGTAAAATATCATGCGGCCAAAAAAAGGCCGCATGTTTTAAATTTAATTATTCCTGGTAATCCGGCTGCTGCGGTTTTTCAAAATCCTTGCTGTTGTTCAGGGTTTTCAATTCATTCGACAAATCATTGAATGATTTGTTTGCGTTCAATTTTGAATATTCCGCTGCGTTTTCCTTGGCCATTGCATCGATTGCGGCCTGCATGTCCGAAAGTTTTACCTGTACAAGGACATAAGCCGCTATCCTGTCGCCTATCTGTCTTACTTCCCTTTCCTTGATCTTTGAGCCTGACAGGACATTGGACGCTATCGATTTTGAAACAACGCTCGAAAAATCCGTCAGCTGGGTATTGTTGTCGACTCCGGCTTCTTCAAGGAACTGTTTGGTCATTGTTGAAACCTTTGTCTGGATGACTCTTGTAATTTCCTGTCTTGCCCAGTCAGCCGCAGAATCCAGTGCGAGCTGCATGCTTTTTTTCTTTGCATAACCCGCAGCATACAGGGTATCGTCAGAAATCGGCGGGTTCAAAAACCAGTCGGGCAGTTTTGTTATTTCCTGTTTCTGCTCCTTCTGGGCCGAGGTTTCCTTTTTATCCGAGGATGATTCGCAGGACACGAGAATGCCCGTGACAAACATCAGGATGAAGAAACCCGTTACAAGTTTTAATGCAAGACTGCTTTTACCGTTTTTCATTAAAATCTCCTTTTATATAATAAATATTTTAAAAGTTTCCTTTTTACCGGAAACTCATTATGCACATAACTCAAAGGTCTTTCCAGAAATCTATTTGTTTTCCAGGATATTCAGAATGTCGTCTATCATTTTACCGCTGTAGTCCTTCATGAATTTGTCCAGAGCGAACCTTACGGATTTTTCGGCCGAGTTTGCCCCACCCTTGATACCTTTATCCGGAGTGGACCATGAATATATCTCTTCGTTTTTGACCGGATCCTTAATGCTTACAGTAACGATGAGCCGTGTGAAATAATTGCCCGATGCTTCCGAGCGCGTTACCGTGCCTGAAACATCCATTGAAAATTTCATCCCGTCACCGTTGCCGCTGAATTTTGCATTTGTCCTGTTTGTGAAATCATTCTTGAAACCCGATGTCATTGATTTGACGAGCTTTTCATAACCGGCATCCGATGCAAGGTCGCTTCCCACAGTCAGGGAAAAATTGAAAACAGGAGGATTTACCCTGACAAAAAATTCGCTGGACGGGATGCCGAGTTTTATTATCCTGCCGTAATATGCGGCCAATTCCTCCTCATTTTCGGCTGCATCCTTCAGGAATGATTCTATATCAGGCTGTATTCTGAACGACTGCACCGGATCATCCGACATTGCCTTGCTTACAACACATGAGGCATTGCCGTTTGCATCCGTGGTGCCGTTTTCGGTTATTTGAAGTTTACCCTTGTCCGTTACGAATTTAACGGGGAAGTTCGTCACAGGTTTGCCCTGATAAGTCAGTGTAAAAATTATTTTTACAGGAGAAGGGCTCATTCTTTCGATTTCGGCACTTTCCATGGAAGACTTGATTTTAAGGCCGGAGAGAATTTTCTGCATCCTGTCGGTCAACTCGTTGACAAGTATAATCTGCCTGCCGTTATAATCTGCCTTCAATGCCCTGGTTACGTACCTGCCCGTGAGGTAATAGCCGAGGAATGCATACTTGAATTTCAGCGCAGGGTCGGTTTCCTCATCCGATCTTTTGAGAAAATCGAGACCGTTGATCCTGGCATTCTCTATTTTTTCCTGTTCATGCTGCCTGTACTTTGCAATGTTGAGCCTGTAGTAAACCCAGTAGCCTTCATCCTTGCCGTACCACTGATCAACCAGTTCAAGGTCCTCTATGTCCTGTTTTACATTGAGCCTTATCCTCTGCATAACTTCTTCTTCGGTGGCGTCGTTGGTCTCTTTCATGTAATCGCTGATCTCGGATTTTACATTTACCTCTATCTGTGAAACGAGGGTATTGACTGCATTATCCTGCGCCTGCGTCAGCGAATCCCCGCTGGCAATGCCTGTATAATATTCTGATGATGCAGGGTATTTTACCGTCCATGCGGGTTTTTTGCCGGTTGAAAGCCTGGCCTGTTTTTCATTCTCAGAGGCATTCAAATTTTTTTCTACATCGGACTTGCTTGAGGTGATTGCCTTTTTGCTGAATTGCTTCGAGATGCTCGCATTGATTTTGTCCGTTAATTCATCGAGCCCGTTTTCCGTTCCTTTTTTTGAGCCTTTTTCCAGG
>JBJKSS010000370.1:0-3298 GCA_046703745.1 Spirochaetota bacterium | reverse complement strand
CATTTCCCTGTTTTTTATGACGCTCCAGTTTGATGCATCATTCAATGGCAGCAGTTTATTTAAAACTTTGTCTTCCTCATTCAGCAGTTTCATGAACAATAATTTCGGCAGTTTTTCATTTTTATTTTTGCTGTTGCCCCTTTTATGCGGCATATTCATTTTAATAAAATTCAACGGGCTGAACGGGATCGCCATATTATCCGGCTATACCCTTCTTGTTTTATTCCTTCCGTCGTTTGTCGAAACATACAGGATACCCGGCATTACGGGCGGTTTTTCGGGACTGTTTTTCTCGGGACTCGTGATGCATATCGAATCCCCCTGGAACCACCTGTTCAATTTTTGCTGGCTCTTCCTGTCCATATTTCTAATATCATTTCCGGTCAGGGATACACTCGTCAGGATTATCGCCGTCCCTGTTTTATTCCTCGTGAGAATGATTAATGCCGATACTGGCAATTCCAGGCGCGATGATTTTGAATTAAGGACGCGGTATTCAAAAAACGGGACAGAGCGAAGGTTTGACAAAATTAAAAATCACAGTCCCAGCTGGATATCAAAAGTAATTTTTGAAGATATTGATAAACGGGTAGAGATCCCGCTTGCACAGTCAAAGCGGAAAAAAATGAAATTCAAACTGATGAATGCAACCAAAGAATGCAATGAATATCAGCAGGTTGACACTTTCTCGGGCGATAAAAGCGCCGTCATTCATGATGATCTTTACAGGGAAAATTTCGATTACTATGAAAATCTCAAAAAAAACTGGCCCGAAAAATGGCAGAACAGACCGAATAAAAAAATTGACATCAAGCTGATTGAAAGCAGGATCATCAATCGCGGTACTGAAGACGGTCAAATCGATTATGAAGAAGAAAATAACGATACAGACGGAATTAATTATCTGGCTGAAAAAAACTCCGAAGATAATTCTGCAAAACCAGTCTTTGATGATCCTGTTACCGGTGACGAAGCAAATATAAAAATCAATGACCTGAAAAACATACAAAAAAAAGTAAAAATCTACAATGCCTCCGGCAATGATGCTGACAAATCATATAAAACAGGAGACAGCCTGCCGGAGTCAAACATTTTGTTCAGCAATAACGAAAATTTGAATTCTTCCGTTTTAAAAATGGAGCACAGGGAATCCGCATCGATACTTGAAGGAACGCTCAAGGAATTCGGCATAGAGGCGGTTGTCTCCGAGATAATTCACGGTCCCGTTGTAACATTGTACAAGCTTATTCCCGCACCGGGCATAAAGCTCCAGCGCATCGAGAGCCTTTCAAACAATCTTGCTTTAAGGCTCGCAGCTAAATCCATAAGGATACTTGCCCCGATACCAGGTGAAAAAGTAGTCGGAATCGAGATACCGAACCGCAACCGGATACTCGTGAATTTCAAGGAAATAGTAAACAGCGAGGCATTCACCGAATCACATTGCAACATCCCTATAGGATTGGGCAAGGACATTTACGGCAACATAATCACCATCGATTTATTCAAAATGCCGCACATCCTGATTGCAGGCGCCACAGGGGCCGGTAAATCAGTCTGCGTTAATTGCATAATTTCATCAATATTATTCTCAAAAACACCGGACAATGTAAAATTGATCCTGATAGATCCCAAAATAGTCGAACTCAAACCGTACAACAACATACCGCATCTTTTGACCCCGGTAATTACGGATCCGAAGGAAGCCATGACGGCACTGAAATACCTTATATTCGAAATGGAAAGGCGGTACTCTCTCCTGGACGAGATGGGCGCAAGGGACATAGTGGAATACCACAAGTTGAGAAAGAAAAAAAGCACACATCTTGAAGACCTTCCATTTATCGTTACAATCGTTGATGAATTCGCCGACCTCATGTCAACTTCCGGGAAAGAAGCGGAATTCCTCTTCGCACGGCTCGCAGCAAAGGCCAGGGCCATAGGAATCCATCTTGTGCTTGCAACGCAAAGGCCGTCCATTGATGTGATAACAGGGCTGATAAAGGCCAATGTGCCGGCACGTATAGCGTTCCAGGTAATTTCCCTGCAGGATTCGAGAATAATCCTCGACCAGAAAGGAGCCGAAAAGCTCCTCGGCCAGGGCGACATGCTTTATTTGAGCCCTACCCATCCATATCCTGTCAGGCTCCAGGGTGCATTCCTCACAAAAGAAGAGGTTGACCTTATCACAGCACACTGGAAAAGTATCAGGGAACCGAACTACATCGATATAAAGGAATGCATCGACGACATGGAAGACGAGAGGAACTATGACAGCGCCGAAGACAATGACCCGCTCTTCCAACAGGCTCTTGATATAGTTTATGAAACACAAAAGGCATCCGCATCCTACCTCCAGAGACGTTTGGGCATCGGTTACAACAGGGCAGCCAGAATGGTCGAGGAAATGGAAAAAATGGGAATTGTCGGCCCGCAAAAAGGCGCAAAACCGCGGGACATAATCAGCTCAAGACCGGACTATTGATGAATCACCTCTGGAAAACAACGACCCATATAGAATAAAATACGGTCAATGACAATATCCCTGTAATTATTGAACTTCCAATACCCAACCCTTCAACTGCATTAACGGCCGTTACAAGGAGCAAACCGTGCCATACGGCAGTAACCGCTATTACCAGTGTATTTATTATGAAAACAAAACCTTTCGAACGGAATGATTCGTGAAAACGTTCGGGAGTGAATAATTTTGACAAAAACAAAACCGCATATACCGCATCATGCAAAAGCCAGATTAAAATCGGTACAAACAGGGCATAAACAAGGATCGCAAACAGGACGATGAGTTTTACCGTTCCGGCGGCACCGAAAAAACCGGAAACTATCCTGATAAAACCCGCGGTCATCACAAAACAGAGAGTGGTAACGGGCATCTGGAAGAAAAGCTCTGCAAAATAATATTTTTCCGGCGCAATCTTAAGCAACGGCTTGTACCATGGCGTAAACTTCACCCTTATAAAAACAATCACAATGACAAAATATATAAAACCCGTGACCGTAAAATAAATAAAACTTTCAGGGAAAATATTCGCATCATTCTTCATTCCTGCAAAAGTGGAATACGGATCGATTATTGTACCGGCAAAATTATGCCAGAACGCTGACATCAGGCTGCACCCCTCACCTGGTAGCTGATGCATCCCCTTCTCTCTCGGTCGGCAATCATTTTGTTGAACGTGTCCTTTTCGTAGAATTCATAGGTGGGGCTGATGATTTCCACATGATCCCTTTTTAGCTTTCGTTTAAGCCAGAACCAGTATGTAAAAATATGCTCAGG
>JBJKSS010000369.1:0-17455 GCA_046703745.1 Spirochaetota bacterium | reverse complement strand
TTCAATCTGTCTTGTGAACTCGAAGACCGTGCGTGTGATCTCGTTCAATGCGGATGATGATTCGATGAGGCCCGCGCTCAGGTTTTCAAGCTCATCCCTTATCACCCTGATCCTGCCTATTTCCCCGAATCCTTCAATGATTCCCAAAAGCTCATTATTGATTATTTTGGCATTGTCGGCTGCCGATTCGGAGAGCTTCCTTATTTCATCGGCTACGACTGAAAATCCCCTGCCGTATTCCCCTGCATGAGCAGCCTCTATCGCAGCGTTCATCGCAAGCAGGTTCGTTTGTGAAGCGATGCCATTAATTATCCCGATCGCATCCTGAACCGCACCGATCTTCCGGTTGATCCCCTGGATGCCGCTGTCAGCCCTTTCCTGGTCTGCCCTGCTTTTAAAAATCAGTTCGGAAAGCCTTGAAATTTTTTCCCTCTCGTTATTTATCTGTACAATCATGATTTGCATTGAAGCGTTCATCTCTTCAACGGATGAAGACGTCTGGTTGACAGCGCTTGACTGGTTTTCAATCTGTCTTGTGAACTCGAAGACCGTGCGTGTGATCTCGTTCAATGCGGATGATGATTCGATGAGGCCCGCGCTCAGGTTTTCAAGCTCATCCCTTATCACCCTGATCCTGCCGGTAATACCGGTTGTATGATAAACCGATTTTTTTATAATACCGGAAATATCCAGGGAATTGTCGATGTTTTCACCCATCAGGGCATTTAACCTGACATTTTTATCGGCCTGCCGGGCTGCAAAATCACGCAGCACCTCGAGCGGCTCCCCTTCCCGTCCTGTCATATCGCGAACAATGCCGTCAAGCGCAGTTTTATATTTACCGGCTTTCCTGTAAAAAAATATGAAAACAGCAAGAAGCATTGCCTGAAAAACCACATACACCATGGTCAGCAGGATCAGATTTTGCAAAAGGCGCCACATCACGGCAAGCAGTATTGCACAGGCTAAAACCATTCCGGCAGTAAGAATAAACGGTTTGCCGGAATTAATGATGCTTTTTTTATTCATTGAAAGTATCCGCCTTGATTCATTCAGATATAATATTCTATACAGATTTTATCTATTACCCGATGAATCTGTCAAACAATACCTGCAATTTGATAAAAATAAAAAATTTAACCGGGTAAATCAGGCCTGGTTAACATCCGTAACCTTTATTATCAGTATGAAGAGCCCCAGTCTCTTCAATGTATCTATGAACGATTTAATTTCAACAGGTTTTGTGATATATGCATTGCATCCGAGTTCATAACATTTATGTATCTCGTGAGGATCATCGGTCGTCGTGAGCATGATGACGGGCATTGTTTTGAGCTTCGGATGGCTCTTCATGAATTTGAGAAGCTCGAATCCGTCCATCTTCGGCATTTTTATATCAAGAAGCAGCAGGTAGGAACAATCTTCCCGGGGTGCGCTGTCTATGATATTTTTTTTAAAAAAATCATATACTTCCTCACCGTTGTAAAAATGCATGATCTTGTTGCTTACTCCTGCTGTCTTGAGGTTCTCTTCAATAAGCATTGCATGGCCCTCAACATCCTCAGCGATTAAAATGGTCACCTCGTTTTTATCAATCAAATTCATTTGTTTCCTCTTCTAATTAATTTTATTGCTAATGCAGTTAAATGCAAATTATTTACCGATTAATTTCTTTTTCCCGGGATGGTTATAAAAAAGCTCGTTCCCTTGCCGGGCTTCGACTCCACCCTGATGAAACCGAAATGCCTCTGCACGATATTGAGTGCAAGGGTCAGACCTATGCCCTCGCCCTCCGTATTTTTATCGGCATCGATCCTTGTGAATATTTCCCATATCTTGTCCTGGTATTCCTTCGCTATCCCCCTTCCGGTATCAGAAACGACATAAACAGAATTGTTTTTTTCCATATAGCCGCTTATCCTGATAATAAGCTCCCTCCCCGGATCCCTGTATTTTATGGCATTGTCGATCAGGTTGAAAAAGAGCCTGCTTAGCTGGCTGTAATCCCCGTAGCATTCGGGGAGGTCGCCGATATTGACAGATGCACCGGCCCTTTGTATCTGGAATTCAAGGGTCTTTACTATATCAATCATCATGGCTTTCATGTTCAAAAACTCGAAATTAAGGGGCAAACGCCCGGTCCTCGATACCGTAAGGAGCCCCTTGATGAGATTGTCCATCTTGGTGTAGCTTCTCTTTATGAAATCGAGTGCCTTCGGTATCTTGTCATTGAGAATCACCATTGCCGGTTCGATCCCGAGATCGGATTCACAGTACTTGTCCAGGATGGTTACAAGATCGCTGCATGCATTCTCCAGCAGTTCGCTGAATCCCATAAGATTGATAAGCGGTGAACGAAGGTCATGCGAAGTGGCATGGATGATCCCTTCCAGCTCCTTGTTTTTAATCTCGATATTATGAAGCAGTTCCTCCTTTTCCCGGAGGTTTTTCCTGATTATCTCTTCGGAGTTTTTACGTTCAGTTATGTTCTCAAAAACGGCTATGAAATACCCTTTTTCCGGGCAGAAAACCGAAATATTGAACCAGATTTTCAATGGCTCGACATACGACTCAAACTTCTCCGGGCTGCCGGTAAGCGCGCATCTGCCGTAAATCTCAAAAAGCTCGGGATTCGTTTCCCTGATGCCGGGGATCAGGTCCGTTGCATTCCGGCCGAGGACATCTTCCAGCCCGGTTATTCTTGAAAACGAATTGTTTACATCAAGATAGACAAAATCGACGGCCCTGTCATTTTCATCGAATATTACCTTGCAGACGGCGATGCCGTTCATCATGTTCTCGAACAGCGAACGGTACTTGTTTTCACTTTCCCTAATTCTTTCGACAGCCTTGACGCGTTCGGTAATATCCCTTATGATCTGGTGGTGGTATTTGAGCCCCTCGATCTCTATCAGCCTCTCGCTGACCTCTACCGGAAAAACCGTGCCGTCCCTGCGCCTGTGGGTCGTCTCATAGATGCTGCCGTCTTTTTCAATGACATTCCTGACATCGTCCCTGTATGCCAGCCTGGTGTCCGGCGCGCGCAGATCGGGAATACGCATGGCAAGCATTTCATCCCTGCTGTAATTGTATGTGCTGAGAGCCTTTTCATTTGCCTCCATGATCCTGAAATTCTCATCGGCAAGGATTATGATGTCATTTGCATACCTTGTAATATGTTCGATATGACCGGCCAGTGCCTTTCTCTCAAACTCCGACCTGTAGAGATCCTGGTAAATTTTTTTCTGCCTTGAGTTGAACATGTATATCAAAACTGCGCCCACAAGCATTATGGATAAAAGTTCCATTATAATAATCACGATGATCCTGTAATAAAGCCCGGACAGTATTTCATCGGAATCCACCTTGGTTATCAGGTACCATGATGTGCCCGGGATGCCGGCAAGATATGAATGAACCCTTACGTTCCTGTAATCCCGGCCCTCAAACGGCCCTGTAAGACCCTGAACCGCTCTTGCTGCCGGCAGGCTCCTGTCTTTTATTGAAATTTTAAAATTCAATGCGGCATTCTTCATGAACTTCAGATCATTCAGGAAAACCACATATCCGTCGTCCTTGCGAACGAGCAGGCTTTCACCCGAGCCGCTTACCACTGGCCATGACTGTATCAGCGGATACAGGTATGTATCCGGATCAACCCTTAAAAGCAATACGGCAAGGATTCTGCTGCCGTAAGCCACAGGCGTCAGGAAATCGAGATAAATTTTACCGTTTCTTGCTGATCTGTAAAAATCGCTTAAATACGATTTGCCTGTTATAAAAGATTTACCAATGAGCGATTTTACCTTGTCATCCATGGCTATTTTTACAGATGCTGTTGAAAATTCCATATTGTAATTTTTGTCTATTATGAAAATATCCCCGTAATTATTGATCAATTTCAGGGAATTGAGGTTTTTCAGAATATTGCCTTCAAGCAGGCCGTTGCCGGGGGTTGACTCCAGTTCATTCAACGAGCCGGATATAAAAGGATCATCAGCAAGGATTTTCGCATCATTGAACCTTTCCCTGATCCATGAGCTTATCTGGCTCACCTTGAGATCGGATATTGCCTTGAGATTGTCATAATTTGAGCTGTGGATCGATCCGGATTCATAATCATAATAAAAGACCCCGGCAGCTACAAGCAATACAACCACGATCAGGAAAATAAAAAGATAAATGAAATAACTCTTATTAAACGTCCTCGCATTCATTACAAAAAAACCGTCATACTTTTTAAAATTTTAAGAGATATTTATCATCATGTCAATAAATATAATATAAGGGCTGATTATTTGCAAATTTTTATATTATCTGGTGTTTTTTATACAGGGGTTATATATTATCAATGATCCGAAAACTATATGTTCATTTTTTCAAAATCAGTATCCCGTATCCGGCCGTTGACTGCCATGAGTCGTTTGACAGATCGTTCCATTTGGCGATGCTGTCCCTTTTGCCGTTACCCTGGTCATCATTAACCTGCAAGTCAAAGCCGATTTTTGCCCCATCCCGGGCATTAAGCATTCTGAAAGGTATTTTGGCTTCTACTGCATAACCGCCATCGGTGATCCTTGCGGCACTCATGAATCCGTTGACGCTGCCCGTGGATCCGAATGACGTTTCATTTTTAAAATTGATCCTGTACTGCCCGTCATCCGCTTCATAGTAATTTGTCTTCCCGTTATTCTCATCGACAAATATTTCGACACTGTCCTGCATGTAAACGAGGCTGTTTTTATCGCTCAGGGTCGTATCGTGAACCTCCATATAAATATAGAGGGCCTTTTCATCCCATAGCGCCCATGCCTTTGCAGCGGCGCCTTTATACCTGTTTTTTTCTCCTTCTATGCCCTGGATGAATTTGTCAACAACGATCGGCTTGACACTGTCGTATTTTTCGTCTTTCACCCCGTCTATGACAGGCTTCCCGTAATATGCCGCCGCTGTTTTCAGGGCATTGACGAATTTAAGATTGCCCCAGTATTTCGGTGATTTCCTGCCGGGATTTTTTTTATCGTTCCACCTCACGAAATCTTTTCCGTTCATGACCATGACATCAAATCCGATAACCGAATCTTTGGCACCGGTTATTTGCTTGAATGGAATTCTGGTTTCAAAAATATATCCAGTTCCGTTTTGTTTCAATGCAGCATCTTTACTGTCATGCCATTTTGTGTTTATTTTAAAATCATGCCGGGAATCATCCCGGTCCATTTTAGCCGATTTGTTGTTGTTTTCATCAATGAATATTGTAATGCCATTTTTTTTATCGGGGTTCAGATTATTCGTTTTTACAAGGACATATAAATATTTGTCATCCCATAATACTTTGCATTCCGCACCAAATCCGCCTTTCACCTGCGAATCAAACAACGGATCGGCATAAGTCCATGCATCGTCTTCCACGCCGTCAGTCCCCGCATCGCCTTCAAAGATTTTTGCAGAATTAATCCTGGGCAAAAGCCTCGAAGGATCAACCATTCCCCAGTAAAAGGGTTTTGCCTTAAGATTATTGTCAAAGGGCAGCGGCCAATCCTCGCGTTTTGTGAAAAAATATTTGAGCCATGTATGGTCATCCGCCATGCCCCAGAAGGTTACGCTTTTTATATTTTTTGAGTATTTTTTCAATACTGTAAAAAGATCATTGACCCTCTGTCCCTGTTCGTTCAGCACATCATCACCTATGCTTCCGTAAGACGAAGTCATGTCATCATAAACAGTAATGTCCATTTCCGTAATCTGTATGTCCAGGCCGGCTTCGGAGTAATCCCTGACGGCGCTTTCAAAATCGTGTATCGACGGTTTGGTCAGTGAAATATGCATCTGCATTCCTATGCCGTCAACTGTGATTCCTTTTTTTCTCAATTTTTTTATTAATTCAATGATCCTCTGTTTTTTATTCGGCAGGCACGTGTCATATTCATTAAGATAAAGCTTTGCATCCGGATCGGCTTCCCTCGCATAACGGAAAGCCAGCTCGATGTATTCTTCGCCCAGAATATCGTACCACTGGTTCCTTCGTAGTCCGTCCGGCTGGTCCGCGTCTATCGGTTCGTTGTCCACATCCCATGCATAGATTTTTCCCTTGTATCTTTGCATGATTGTCGTAATGTGGTTTTTCATCCTTTCTTTTAATTTGTTTCTTGATACCGGTCTGCCGTTTTCTGTAAAGAACCATGCGGGTACCTGGTTGTGCCATATCAGGGTATGCCCGCGCACCGCAATTTTATTTTCAAGAGCAAATTTTACGATTTTATCCGCCTGTGTAAAATCATACCGGTTCTCTTCAGGATGAATCACCTCCGGTTTCATCGCATTCTCGCAGGTTATGCTTGAAAAATGTTTTATCAACAACCCGGCATGTGCCGGATCATCCAACTGGCCGGCTCCTACAGCTGCCCCGATGAGGAAATCATTCTTAAACACATCTTTTAACGAAGGTATATTCATTTCAATCAGTTCGTTTTTTGTGCCGCAGGACAATAATGCGCCGATAATCAGAAACAGAAAATATTTTTTTAAATTCATGATTGCTCCCGGATGAAAAAATTACCTGATTTTCTTCAAGGCAGCATGCCGCCTGTTGAAAAAATCGGGATTTTATTGATAAATATTTATCGTAAATATTTATCAAAATATATTTTTTATAAAACCGGGATTATAACCTGTTTTCGGATAGGAGTTTTATCCGACCGGCTTGAATTAATAGCATAAAATAAAAAATGTTCCTATTGACTAATCGGCGTCATAGTATTATTATTTGCATAATACCGCAAACAAATCCGGGGTAAATTCGTGATTCACTTTTAGGGAAACAGTATGAAAAGCAGCAGGGAACAGTTTAAAAAACAGGCGGAATTCTGCAAATTCATGGCAAACCCGAAAAGGCTTGAAATTTTATACCACCTTAAGGACGGGGAACTGTGTGTTGAGGATATCACAGACAAAATGGGCATCAATATACCGAACGTCTCTCAGCACCTGGCTGTCATGAAAAAAAAGGGGGTCGTTGACGTGCGAAGGGACGGCGTAAAAATGTATTACAGGCTCTCAAGCAGGAAAATACTCCAGGCATGCGGCATAATGAATGATCTGATGGAAGAACGCATTAATGCCGGGACAAAGCAAAAGAAAAGACGATCCTTAACACAAAATTAACATAAAACAATATCCAATCCTTACAAAATTAATACATTTAATTAACCGTTACTTAAATATTCTGCTGGTTCATTAATAAATTTTGAAATTTCATTATAATTGGTTAAAATAATGAAAATATTCTTTAAAGACGAGGTAAGGAATAAATGAGCAAATCAATCGCAATAGTTGATGATGAAAAGGATCTGGTTGAGCTTTTGAGCGTCAACCTTAAAAAAAGCAATTTCAAAACTGCCGGTTTTTATGATGCAGCCTCATTCCTTGATTCCCTGAAAAAACATATACCCGACCTCGTCCTTCTGGATCTAATGCTTCCGGATATCGACGGCATCGAGGTATGCAAGACATTGAGATCGAATGATGAATATAAAAATATACCGATAATAATACTGACCGCAAAACAGGACGAAACAGACAAGATAATCGGCCTGGAAATCGGAGCGGATGACTATATGACAAAACCGTTTTCCCCGAGGGAGCTTGTTGCAAGGGTAAAGGCACTTTTAAGAAGATCATCTTTCAGTGAAAAAGAGCCGGAAGAAAGAAAGGTAATAAGCATCGACGACCTGATTTTCATCGATACTGCAAAACACGAGGTGCACGATAAAAATAACGACAAGATTTTCCTTACCACCACCGAGTTCAACCTTCTCCTCATACTGAATGAAAAAAGGGGCTGGGTTTTTTCACGAGAAAAACTTTTAAACAAGCTCTGGGGCGAGGACAAATACGTGATAGACCGGACAATCGATGTTCATATCAAGAATCTGAGAGAAAAACTCAAGGATGCGGGAAAGCTTATCAAAAATATAAGGGGCGTCGGATACAAACTGGATTATGAAGAATAAATCATTCCTGTTGAACCTTATTATCCAGCATTCAATACTGATGCTGATCCTCACATCGGTGCTCTTCCTCGTTTCATACAACCTCATCAGGTCGAATTACATTTCAAACCTCGTGGACAAGCTCGACAGCGACGGCATTCTCATAGAAAACATCGTGAGGGGCGACCTCGAGTCGGGCAGCATGGAAAAAATGCAGTCAAAGTTGTACGAAATTTCAAAATATATAAAGGCCCGTATAACGATAATTAAAACCAACGGCGTCGTGATTTTCGACTCTGACGAGGATTACAGGCTGATGGAAAACCACAGCAACAGGATCGAAGTAAGGGAAGCAATGTCCGGAAAAATCGGCAAGTCGATCCGTCACAGCAAAACGCTTAAATCCGACATGCTTTACGTGGCCAGACCGGTAAAAGATAACGGACGGATCGTCGGTATTGCGCGGTTGAGCATAATGATCAGTTATATCCAGAAAATTTCAGATTCTTTCAGGATAAAAATAATCCTGCTGTTCCTGCTTGTCCTTTCCCTGTCCCTGCTGATAGCGGTCTTTTCATTCGTCAGGAACACAAAGCCGATACGCGACCTCTCGGAAGCCTCAAAAAAGCTTGCGGAAGGCGAGCTCGGCACGCGGTTGTATTTGAGCGGTACAAGGGAGATCGAGACACTCTCCAGGAATTTCAACACCATGGCCGCAGAATTATCCCGGCACATTGAAGAACTAAAAAACGAAAAGGAAGAACTGAAGGGCATTTTTGATTCTGCAAAAGAGGGAATCATAGTAATAGACGGCAACGGCAAGATCATACGATCCAACGACAGCTTCCTTGAAATCGCCGGTGTCAACCGTGCCGAGGGAAGGTATTACTGGGAGATCGTAAAAGAGGCCGAAATCATAAACATAATCAAGGATGAAAACAGGGAAAAGCCCTATACAATGCGGGAAATTAATTTAAACGGGAGAATACTTCTTGCCGGCATAAATTACCTGGGTGCGAGGGATAATTTCCTGATCATATTCCACGATATTACGGGCCTCAGGAACCTGGAAATAATAAAAAGGGAATTCGTCTCGAATGTTTCGCACGAACTTCACACGCCGTTGACCGCTATTAGAGGATTCGTGGAAACCCTCGTCGATGAGGAAACAGACAAAAACAAGCTTAAATATCTTGAAATAATCAACAAGCATACGCAGAGACTCGTCAACATAGTGAAGGACCTCCTGACGCTTTCGAGGCTCGAGGCGGCCAATCTTGATGACATTAATAAAAAGTTGAATATGGAAAAAATAAACCTCGAGGACATGAAAGCCACGATAATGGGCATTTTCGAGGACAGGCTGGATGAAAAAAATTTAAAGGCGGATTTCAGGGTTCTTGAACAGGCCAGGCTGATCGAGGGCGATTATTTCAAGCTGGAAGAAATGTTTATAAACCTTATCGATAATGCCATAAAATATACTGACAAAGGCGAAATAAAAATACTGGTTTCCAATCATACCGACAAAAACTTCATTAAAATAGAGATAGCCGACACCGGCATAGGTATACCGGAAAAGGACCTGGCCAGGATATTCGAAAGATTTTATGTGGTGGACAAATCAAGATCAAAAATGTCCGGTGGTACGGGCCTCGGACTGTCGATTGTCAAACATGTAGTATTGCTGCATCATGGTGAAATAAAGGTAACAAGCCGCCTTGATGAAGGCACCAATTTTACGGTAATTCTTCCGAAAAAGGCCCCGGATTAGCCGCAAAGCCCTTATACTGGGGTTGTCCAAAAAGTCTGGCAAACAAGGGGTTGACTTGTGCCGAGCGTAGCCGAGGTAAACCCCTTGTTTCCGTATATAGTGTTATTTCTCGTTAAATTAGAATAAAAAAACACTATGTTATTGTAATTCCTGACTTTTTGGACAACCCCAGATAAAATCTTAACACAAAATTAATAATTAATTTATTGCCAGCTAACATTTTTACATTAAATCTGATCTTAGTTTACTTAAATAAAATTTTTGGAGGAATTTATGAAAAATATTTTTAAAAAAATATTTATTGCAGCTTTGGCCGTCTGCCTGATGGCACCGGTTTTAACATTTTCATGGGGCTGGGGAAAACCCAAAAAGATTACCATCATCGGCTCGACAACCGTACTTCCTATAGCACAAAAATGCGCAGAAGTATACATGGATAAAAACAAAAAAGCCGATGTTTCCGTAAGCGGCGGCGGCTCGGGCGTAGGTATTGCGGCCCTTCTTGACAAAAGAACCGATATTGCCGATGCTTCAAGAAAAATTGAAGAAAAAGAAGTGAAAGAAGCCAATGCAAAGGGAATTTACCCTAAAGAATATGTAATTGCAAAAGACGGCATTCTTATCATTCTCAACAAAAGCGTTACAGGCATTACAAACCTTACAATGGATCAGTTAAAGGGAATCTTCACCGGTAAAATCAAAAACTGGAAGGAAGTAGGCGGAAATGATGCAAGTATAGTAGTGGTATCAAGGGACACATCATCCGGTACTTATGAAACGGTCAACATGCTGGTATTAAAAGGTGAAAAACCGACACAGGATGCCCTGATGACAGCATCAAACAATGCTGAAGCAACAACAGTAGGAACAACTCCCAACAGCGTCGGATATATCGGTATCGGTTACAAGGATACGGCAGCAGTAAACATAGTTTCTGTAGAAAACATTACTGCAAGCAAGGAAACCGTACTGAACGGCAAGTATAAAATAGCAAGAAACCTTCAGATGTACACAGACGGCCCGGCAAAAGGTGATGTCAAAAACTTCATCGATTTCGTATTATCACCCGAAGGCCAGAAAATAGTCGAAGAAGAAGGGTTCGTAGCTCTCAAATAATAATAGCCCGGTCAATTTTAATCAAGGCTGCAAAATTTGCAGCCTTTTTTGTTTTTTTGCATAAAAGCCATATTCAACAGGTTCGAACATGGTCATGACGGCTCACAGGGGCACGGGCATAGGCCTTGCTTTTTCAAAAAAACTCGTTAAGTACCTCAAGGGCAGGATATGGGCAGAATCCGAAGGTGAAGGCAAAGGCTCGAGGTTCATCATTGAATTGAAAAAAGGCAGGAACATTTATGACAAGAATGATTTTTCAGGAGACAATGCAGGAACCCTCAAATGAGCCGTAAAAGCCGCATCTTTGTCTTTATTGTTTGAAATTTTTCAACATTTTCAGTATCAGCCGTGAATTGATCCTGCCCGCCCTGAATTCCAGGGACTTGCCCGAATTATGGTTTGCCCTTTCATTGAGGAACACACCGAGGAAATTGTCCTTCCCGTTGTCTTCAATGAGCTGGTATGCCGAAGGTATTACAAAATCATGGGAATACGCCGGGAGCCTTTTATCCAGAGAGAAGGGGCCGTCTTTTTTATCAAGGCCCGTCCTGTAGAGGCTGACGATTTTATTGCCCGTGCTGTTTTTCAGGCCCATTTTTTTTTCGGTCATGATCTGCCTGTATATTTCGCTTACTTCAGCAAAATTCTCTCCGAAAGTTTTACCGAGGAAAAATTTTTTCTTGAGCAGCCAATTCAGTATTATATTAATGATGCACCTGCCGTTTTTCATCTCATTTATGATTGACCTGATTATTCCGGTAAAATCACTGAATGATGAAACAACCGCGCCGTACTTTATTTTTGACAGGCTTTTTTCATTCACACTCGAAAGCACCGAAAACGGCTCATCCAGATTTTCAATGTTTAGATCCCGGAACGCCGTGTCGTACGAAGTTTTGTCAAGCCCGCTTGTCCACTTGATGGCGGTCACTATGAACTCATGCAGCCAAACGGCATTATTGTTCCCTTCATCGGCAAGTTTTTTTGCATCGTTCCTGATGCTTTTAAGCAAGTCCCTCACATCCCTGAAATCCACCCTGTCATTAAAATATTTGTTGAGGATTGGAAAATAATTCCTGTACATTGAAACAAGGGAAAGTAAAATGGTCAAAAAATGATCAACGGCGTATTCCGCATTATCGTTGTTGGCCAGCGGCGAACCGAAATTGGACGATTGAACCGTTATGATCCCGGCGATGATGTTTTCCCCGAAGACCTCTTCATCAAGCCATGCGAGGTATCTTGCAACGAGACCGCCAAGGCTGTATCCGGCGAGTATATTTTTTCTGCCGGTCCTGTCGTAATTTTTTTTCAATATATCATAATATCCTTGCTGGCCCTTTGTTGTCATTTTTGACAGACCGTCGGGACCGGAGCCCATGCTCCAGAATGACCTTAGCATGCCGTCACCTTTCAGCTTTTTTCTTTTTTCATCTTTTGACCAGATGCCGTAAAAATGTTTCCTTATGCCCGTCAATCTGTCCCTGATCTTTTTGTCCTTGCAGCTTTCAATGTACCTGTCGGAAAACCTGCTGCCGAGACATTTGACTGCTATGGGTACGAAATATTCCTCATCCGGCATGAGATTATGAGGCACTTCAGTGTTGGAAGAATCAGCTGCGTTGTATTCTCCCCTGTCCCCGAAGACAAAAACATCACTGCCCAGGTTGTCATTCGCCAGTTCCTGATTTATCAAATTCCGGGCAGCATTCAAGGTCCACAAGGTGTATTCCACGCTCATAAAATATCCTCCTCACAAAATTATTCATCAATACCTGATATTGCAATAATGCGGGATAGATTCCGTTCCGTATTCACCGAGCCGCCTTATCCTTTTGTGAGAATCATCATCGTATTTGTCAGGATAATTCATCTTGCCGAGGGAAGGCCAGCTGAATACGATCAGATTCGGATCATACGCCTGGTCAGAATACATGTTGAAATTTTTAAGTATTTTGGCGCCGGTTAACACGGAATCAACGAATGACGTGTCATATCCCAAAAGAATGGTCTCCCTTGCAGCATCCAGCCTGCCTGTTAAATCGGCCAGATCATACAAATTGTCCGGATCCAGTCCGGCAATCAAATCATTCAAAACGCTTTTACTAAAAAAATTGCCGGCGCTGTCCCTGAGCTCCACATCAAAACATTTCAACCTGTCATCCGGTTTGTTCCAGTTATCCTTGTTCCTGCCGTTTGTTTTCCTGTTCGTGATAAAATAAACTTTTGACATCCGGGGCCTCCTCTTTGCTTGCAAATAAATACAATTCTTGAAAGAGATTTGACATCAGGATTTATCTTTAAACAGATTATAACAAATTTTCAGGGTCATTGTACATAGCCCTTTAGTATCATAAACTTTTTTGCATATTTTTTTTAATTATCATTTCTTCCTATTTCGCAAGCGGCTTTTTAAAAAATAATCAAGATTAATTCAACCATCAAGGTGAAGGCCTGTGCGGCAAGAGTCCCGCCTTCAAAATGCTGAAAATGAACATTGGCAATACAGCAAAGCTTGATAGCAGCATTTTGAGGGCGGGAGCTCGCAGACAGCAGGCCTTCACCGTTAGATTAATTAGTATCTTTGTTTATTGATAAATCGTAGCGAGGGAACAGGCTGAGGGAACGGGGGCTGCGCCTCCGACCCCCACAATCAATTCATATCAACAACGATCTGATTTCGGCCGAGTCTTTTGGCCCTGTACATTTTTTTATCAGCATCCTTTATCATGTTATCAAGCGAATTTTCGAGTTCGCTGCAAACACCGATGCTCACCGAGATATGAAATTCATTATCATCCGCATGAAAAACAAGGGATTCTATTTTCTTCCTGAAATTTTCCAGAGCCGTATAAACATCCTTTTTCTTTATGTTGTTCAAAAGCATGCAAAATTCTTCACCGCCGAACCGGGAGATTATATCCGACTTCCTGAATGATTCCTTCATTGTGGCCGATACCTTCCTCAGTACTTCATCGCCGATATGGTGCCCGTAGGCATCGTTCACGTTCTTGAAATAGTCAATATCAGCCATGACGATCACAAACGCTTCCTTCGTTCGTTTTGCATTATTGTAAAAATTGGATGTCACCTCAAGAAAATACCGGCGGTTATAGAGCCCTGTCAATGAATCGGTATATGAAAGCTTTCGGATTGTTTCGAAGTCATTGATGATCCTGATATTCTGGGAAATTCTCACATAAAAATGTTCATTGAGAAACGGGCGAATCAAAAAATCATTCGCACCGTATTTCATGAATTTAACTGAAAGTTTATTGTCTTCCTCGCCTGAAATGACTATGATGGCAAGTTTGTCATAGGTATATTTTTCCCTTATCCTGGTAATAAGCTCAAAAGTATCCATGAATGGCATGCGATAATCAATCAGGGCCACCTTTATACCGTCTTCCCTGTCAAGGATGAACAATGCTTCCTCACCGCTGGAAGCCTCGAGAATGATATAGCGCTGGATGGACAATATATCCCTGATATCTTCCCGTGTTCTTTTGGTTCCGGCCACAGCCAGAACTTTTGTGGTTTTATTTTTCAGCATTTTATCGGCGAGCCCGGCAAGATAATTAAGAACATGCGGGCCCTCTTTCATGACATAATCGACAACTTTTTTGTCCCGGATGATTTCCTGCGTTTCATCGCTCAAATCGCCGGTCATCACAACAACAGGAATATTGTGCTCCAGCACCAGATCGATTGACTTGCCGTCCGGTTCATCAGGCAGCCTGAAATCAACATAAGCGAGAAGATAATCATTATTATCTTTTTTGAGAATTTTTTCAGCTTCATGATAGGTTTTCGCCCATACAACTTCGGACTTCAGTTTGTATATAAGTGCATCGGCAAATGCTTCACTGTCTTCAAGGATGAATATTTTTTGCTTCATAAAAAACCTTTTACTTGATATAAAATCGGTTTATACAAACAAAGCTGATTTTAAAAAAATAACATTAGTCTGTCAATTGAATATCACCGACAAAAATTCCTCAACACTGCCGGCGTTTATAAGTTTTTTCCTTTTTTCATTATTCTTTACCACAATCATTATCTGTGCCAGCAATTTCAGGTAATCCGTGTGCCTGTCCTTTGGACAGCCTATGAGGAACGCGATCTTAACCGGCTTGTGGTCTATTGAATCCCAGTCAGCCGGCTTTTTTAATATGGCGCTTATAATGAAAAAATCATTGAGGTTTTCCATTTTGACATGGGGGATCGCAACACCGAAACCTATGCCCGTACTGATCAGGGCTTCCCTTTCCTTTACCGCCCTGATAAATCCTTCCCTGTCGTTGATGTTCCCGAGCGCCATAGCTTTTTCACTTAATTCCTCGAGAATTGCATACCTGTCCTTCCTGTCGATTATGAAAGTTGTTTTCTCATTAATTAGATCTTTCAGTTCCATTTATTCCTCGTTATTTTTAATATCCTGCCTTGCCTTCGTATATGAGCTTTTCCTCGCCGTCGATCGTAACTATCTGACCGCTGCTTAAATTATTCATCGCTGACCTCGCTCCTGCCAATGCAACGAGATTCGGATTTACCTTGTATATTTCCTCCCAGCTCATGGAAGAAAATTCCTCAAGGATGTATCCCTTGACCTTTTTAAGTATGGGCATGAAGCTTTCGTCTATGTATCTTGCCAGAAGTATCTCGTCGCCGTCGCCCCTGACTGCATTCTCAGCCTCGGCGATATCCTTAACCTTGACTATCCTTCCAGAAATTGTCTTGCCGTAACCGCGTGAACTTTTGCCGATTACGTTAACCAGCATGTGAATGCGGATCGTATTGAGCATGATCGGTGAATTGAGAGGAATACCGGCAAGGATAACGACCTTGTCGAAATCCTTGAGAAATCCCGCCTTCTGCCCGGCCTTGATCGCATTGTCTATCATCGTATCAGAATCCGATGCGAATTCCGAAATGATCGGATAAACGCCCCAGTATAAAAGAAGCTTTCTCTTGACCTCTTCATACGGGGTAACGGCAATTATGTGCTGGTTCGGCCTGTATTTGCTGATTATTTTCGGGGTATTGCCATGAAGCGTCGGCGCAATTATGGCCGAAGCATTTATATCCTTTGCCACAAGGAACGCGGATATTGACATCGTATCGGCAACATTCATTTTTACATGAGAATATTGCCTTTCCTTGTTTTTATATTCAACCGAGTTTTCGGCTTCATAGGCAATTTTTTGCATTATCTCTACAGCCTTGACGGGATAACTGCCGTTTGCTGTTTCTCCCGAAAGCATGACCGCATCTGTGCCGTCGAATACCGCGTTGGCGACATCCGTTACTTCCGCCCTTGTAGGGATCGGGTTTGATATCATGGAGTCGAGCATCTGTGTTGCAGTTATTACGGGTTTATTCGCATCGTTGCATTTACTGATTATCCTCTTCTGTACAAGGGGTATCTCCTCTGCGGGAAGCTGAACACCCAGATCGCCCCTTGCAACCATTATTCCGTCGGAAACACGGATAATATCGTCGATGTTGTCCAGGCCCTCCTGGTCCTCGATTTTTGCAATGATGTCGATCTTGACATCGCAAAGATCGATGATGCTTCTTATTTCCTTGATGTCAGTGGCCTTGCGAATGAAACTGGCGGCTATGAAATCAACGTTGTTTTCTGCACCGAAAATGATGTCCTTAACGTCCTTTTCCGTTATTGCAGGCAGGTTGGTCTTGACGCCAATTATATTTACGTTTTTACGGCTCCCGATTTTACCGCCGTTGACAATCAGGCAATGAACCTCGTTGTTTTCGACCTTTTCAACCTCAAGGTCAACGATACCGTCGGCAATAAAAATATGAATGCCTTTTTTCACATCGTTGGGAAGATTTTTATATGTAAGTGAAATGACCTTGTCCGTGCACGGTACATCTTCAACGGTAAGAATGATATGGCCGCCGTTTTCAAGGACTATATCCTGGTTGTCCTTTGTATAGCCCGTCCTGATCTCGGGCCCTTTTGTATCAAGCAAAAACGCCACGGGAATGCCGGTTTCCCGGCTCGCTGTCCTGATGATATCCATCATCTCTTTGTGATAGGCATGGTCCCCGTGCGCACAGTTAAATCGTGCTATATTCATGCCGGCCCTTAAAAGTTCCTTGATGGTTTCCACATCCTTGACCGCCGGCCCCATTGTACAGATTATTTTTGTTTTTCTCATGACTTGTTCTTTGTTATAAAAATTTTATTGCGGCAATACTAACACTTTTAAACATTATGCACAATAGCAAAGCACCGCTCCACTATTAAATATACAGGAATATTTACAATTAACAAATAAAAATTTTAAATATTTTTTAAACTTTAATTTTGCCCTATTGAAGACTTTATCTGCGATTTTGTAAAATCACGTAATTTTGAATAAACAAAATGCCCCGAATGCTGAAATGGAATTAAGTACATATTAAGTAGAAAAATGTCATTAAACATTTGTTCCGTTATTTGTATTATATTTGCTTGAATGGAGGTATAAGAATGAAAAAACAATATTTTAAATCTTTCAACATTATATTTATGATGGCATTTATTATATATTAATTTAATTCAAGA